>JBBSJZ010000374.1:0-6315 GCA_038256795.1 Pirellulales bacterium
CGCCGATGTCCAGCAGTCGCGGCGTGTTGCGGGTAAGGCACTCGTCGATGGCCACTACCGCAACACCGATTGCAAACTCTATTCCGACTTTCGCGAGATGATTGCTCGCGACGATATCGATGCAGTCATCGTCGCCACCGGCGATCGTTGGCACGCTGCGGCATCGATCTTGGCTGCCGAAGCTGGCAAAGATGTTTACAGCGAGAAGCCCTGCGGAATCACCATTTCCGACTGCCAAAACATTGCCGAAACCTTCAAGCGAACCGGACGCGTTTTTCAAGCGGGCACCCAGCGGCGCAGCGTACCGAATTTTGCTCAAGCGGTTCAGTTAGCGCAATCGGGAAAGCTCGGCAAACTCACCGAGTTGCAAGCGACGGTCTATGTACCGACACTCGACAACACGTGGCTACCCGCCCAGCCGACGCCAGCCCGAGAGGTGTGCGATTGGAATCTTTGGTTGGGGCCGGCGCCGTGGCGACCGTACCACCCGAACTATGTCCAAGGACAATGGCGTGGCCAGTATGACTTCGATAGCGGCGCGCGACTGTTGGATTGGGGTGCCCACACACTCGATCTCTGCCAATGGGCCAACAATGCCGACGACACAATGCCGGTCACCTATGAGCCCTCATCGACCGCCATCACGTGCACCTACGCCAACGGCGTGAAGCTGGTCCTCGATTTCCTAGAACAGCCTTTTGGTGATCGCGGTCCCCGGTGGCTCACGCGATTGGGCACCTGTCCCGTACGATTCATCGGGGATCGCGGATCGGTCGAAACCGGCGACGAGGGCGAGATCGTCACGTCGTCGCCACAGCTCCAACAAGAGCTATCGCCGATCGAGCGAGTTCGCGGGCTCGATGTGTCCGCCCACGCGAGAAACTTCTTCGATTGCGTTAAATCTCGAGCCATAACCCTTTGCAATCCGACGGTGATGCGTCGATCGCACATCGCCTGTCACGCCGCCGCGCTCGCTTGGATTTTGCAGCGAACGCTTACCATCGACCCGGTAACCGAAACCTTCGTGGGCGACGACGAAGCCAATCGCTTGCGCCATCGAGAACAACGCCACTGGGCCTAGTCGTTAGCACCTTCGAAATCTTCCCGGACCGTTCTCGCGCCCTCTCCCCGGCTTCCAAGGAGAGAGCTAGGGTGGGGCCGATGACTCGACCGTTCTCACTCCCTCACGAACCCTCAATCGATGCTTGCGAGAAATCTTATGGTCTCTGCATTTCGGTCCCTAGCCTTAGCGATTGTCGCCCTTTCGCTGGCAACCCATCCTAGTGATGCCCAGCAAACTCAATCCGAAACAACCTCCATGAAGAAACGTTCGCTCACCGTTGACGATCTCCTCTCGCTGCATCGGGTCGGAGCTCCGAGTCTGAGCGGCGATGGCCAATGGACGGTCTATGCCGTGTCAGAAATCACGGACGCCGCGAAAAACCAATCAGTGTCGCGATTGTGGATCGTCCCCACCGATGGCTCCGCCCCAGCGAGAATGTTGACGAACCCCACCGCGAAGGACAACAATCCTCGGTGGTCGCCGGATGGCAAATGGATTCTCTTCGAGTCGACTCGTTCGGGCAGTAGCCAAATTTGGGTGATTAGCCCGACGGGCGGTGAAGCGACGCAACTGACCAAGATCGGCACCGATGCGTCTACGGCTACATGGTCACCCGATGGAAACAAGATCGCCTTCGTATCAGCCGTCTATCCCGAGTTCTCCGAGCTGCCGCCAGCAGAAAGTGATGCCGCGAATAAGCAGCGGATCGATGAGATCACCGACTCCCCGATCAAAGCGAGAGTGTTCAAACGATTGTTCTACCGCCACTGGGATAGTTACGTCGAAGACAAACGGCAACACCTGTTTGTCCTCGATCTCGATCTGACCGAGTCCGGAGGATTTCGGGCGGGTGTGCCGCGCGACGTGACGCCCGGTGACCGCGACGCTTATCCGACGTCGATGACGTTTTCCGCTGCGCAAGACTTTTGCTTCTCACCGGACAGCAGTCACTTGATTTTCACGGCGGTGCCAGCGACGGATGAAGCTTGGAGTACCAATCACGACCTATGCCGGGTCCCCGTCACGGGTGGCACGACCCAGTGGCAAACGCTCACCCAGGAAAATCCGGCCGCAGACGGGCTTCCAGTCTTCTCACCCGACGGGTCGAAGTTGGCGTTTCGTAGCCAGCGTGAGGCAGGTTACGAGGCCGATAAATGGGAAATCATGATCGCCGATTGCAAGCCCGATGGCTCTCTCTCGGGCGAACCAAGTTCGCTAACCGAAAACGTTGACTTGTCGTTCGATGAAATCGTTTGGCGTGGCAACGGCCAATTGCTTGCCCTGGCGGAGTCCAACGGATCCAAGCCGCTTTATTCGCTCACGCTCAGTCAACCGAATCAAGTCGAGCAAGCATCGTCCCTTGGCACCACCGCAAGCTTGTGCATCTCGCGAGATGGGGCAACGCTCGTTTGCAACAACAGCCGACTCGCCTATCCCGCCGAAGTGTTCAAGATCGAGTTGAGCGAATCGTTTGAGCAAACGAAAGCACCCGGTGTGAACCTCTCGCTCGCGAATCAAACATTGCTTGCCGAACTCGACATGCACGAACCGCAGACGGTGACCGTTGAAGGTGCCGATGGCGACCCGATGCAAATGTGGATTTTAACGCCGCCCGAATTCGATGAGGCGAAAAAGTGGCCGCTCGGATTCCTGGTTCACGGGGGTCCCCAAGGAGCCTGGAACGACGGCTGGAGCTTTCGCTGGAACCCGCAAATTTGGGCCGCCCAAGGTTACGTCATTGCCCTGCCCAATCCACGCGGTAGCACCGGCTTTGGCGAGCGTTATACGAATCAAATTAGCGGCGATTGGGGCGGGCGATGTTATGTCGACTTGATGGCCGGGCTGGCCCACATGGAACAGAAAAACTACATCGATACCGATCGCATGTTCGCCGCCGGCGCCTCGTTCGGCGGTTACATGATGAATTGGTTCCAAGGCAAAACGACCCGGTTTAAAACACTGGTCACGCATTGCGGTGTTTATAATTTTGACAGCATGTACACGACGACCGAAGAACTTTGGTTCGACGAGTACGAACACGGCGGACCGCCCTGGGGCAAGAACCGTGAGTCGTATGAAAAGCATTCACCGCATCGCTTGGCCGCAAACTTCAAAACCCCGATGTTGATCATTCACAATGACTTGGATTTCCGCGTCCCCGTCAGCGAAGGCCAGCAACTATTCACGGCTCTGCAGCGACAAGGGATCCCGAGCAAGTTCATTAATTTTCCCGATGAAGGCCACTGGGTCCAAAAGCCCGCCAACAGTCGCTTCTGGCATGAACAGATTTTTTCTTGGCTGCGTGAGTACGTCGAGCCCGGTGCGAAATGAGACTGATTTACCTGCAGTTAATTGAATCATTGATCTGAACCTTTAAAAGCGAGTTCATCCGTGCATTGTCGATCAATCTTGGCCGTTTGTGTTCTCCTCGGTGGTAACATCTGCTTTCCGGTTCTCAGCTATTCCCAGTCAGCCGATGAGCAATTGCAGGCGTTTTTCAAGTCGCACCTGGAAGAGACATTCCGACTGCGTCCGCTGGATGCAACCATCCTTGGCGATCACCGGTTCGATCACTTGCTCGACGACGTGTCACCGACGGCCCGGGCCGGCTGGTTGAGCCAGCTGAAGAGCAGGCTCGCGGCATTGACGACCGAGATCGCGATGACCGAACTCTCGGAGGATGCCCAGGTCGACTTCGAGATTTTTCGGGACGATTTGGTTCGCAATATTTGGCTCGCCGAGAACTCGAAAGCGTTCGAGGAAGACCCGCGAGTTTATGGCGGCTATATCAACGACAGCGTCTATTCGTTGCTCACCCAATCGACGCTGCCGAAAGAGACGAATGTCGAGAACGCCATCGCCAGAATGACTCAGATTCCGCAAATCATTGAGACCGCCAAAGCCACTATCAATCATCCGCCTCGGCCGATCCTTGACACGGCAATTTTACAGAACCGCGGCGCGATCGCCTTCTACGAGGTGGGACTCTTTGATCTCGTGGGTGAGACTGCTCAAATGGACTTGCTCAGGCAATCGGCTAAGCCCATTGTCGAGGCGTTGAAGAATTACCAGACGTTCCTGGAAACCGAGGTGCTGCCTCGGGCCAACGGTGAGTGGCGACTCGGTAAGGAAAAGTTTTCTCGCAAGCTCGAACTCGTCTTGGATGTGGGTCTCAACGCCGACGAGGTCCTCGCCCAGGCCAACGAAGAATTCGCACGCGTCCAGCGCGACATGTATGTGGTCTCACGACAATTATGGAGTCGGTACGAGTCCGCCAAGCCATTGCCGCCGGATGATGCGGCAGGGCGGCGGGACACGATAGCGCGAGTCATCTCGGCGGTTAGCCAAGAGCATGGCCAACCCGAAGCCCTGATCCTCGATGCCCGGGCAACGGTGACGAACGTCAAGGCGTTCATTCGGGATCGCGATATCCTCCGCTTGCCCGAACCCGATCGATGCCAAGTCATCGAGATGCCCGAATTCCGGCGAGGCAACTCGATCGCGTACCTTGAATCGGCGCTACCGTTGGATCCCAACGGCGCGAGCTTTTATGCGGTAAGTCCGCCGCCATCGATCTGGGGCAAGTCGCAAGTGCAAAGCTTCCTCGAAGAGTACAACCGCCATATGCTGCAAGTCCTGACCATCCACGAAGCTTATCCAGGCCACTATGTGCAACTGGAGTATTCCAATCGTGTACCTTCACTCATTCGCCGCGTGTTGCAATCGGGCGTCTTCATCGAGGGCTGGGCGGTTTACACCGAGCAAATGATGCTCGACCAGGGTTACGGTGATGGCGATCTCGCCCTCCGTTTGAATCAATTGAAGTTCTACCTGCGGGCGGTCGCCAACACGATCCTCGATCACCAAATGCACTGCACCGACATCACGGACGAACAAGCACTGCGATTCCTAGTCGACGAAGCCTACCAATCCGAGGGCGAAGCAAAACTAAAAATTGTCCGCAGCAAGCAAAGCTCAGTGCAGTTGAGTACCTACTTCACCGGACGCATGGCCCACTATCAACTGCGTCAACAAATCCAACGTGAAATGGGCGACGAATTCGATCTCGGTCGCTACCACGAGGCCGTGCTGGATCATGGCTCGGTCCCCGTCAAATTCCTACCAACGTTGGTTCGAACCCGGCTCGCACAACCTCGCTAATCGCTCGATGACTTAGAGAGAGCAAGCACCGCACCATCACTGAGGACAAAGGGTCATCTGCGACACTTCCAGCCGACGTGACGACGCTTGTCCCAGTCACCTTCCCATTCGTTTGATGCAAAAACGGACGCGAGTAGCACCATTGCGTGTGTTGAAGAACCATCGATCACTCGATTGCTGCGGTCTTGATACTGATACATCGGTTGAATTGCCAACGAACCACTCGGTGGCAACGCCTTGCCGATCGATGGAGATGAGAGCTTGGCTGGAGGATCCGTATCCCTCAACCGACAGCTGTCGGTAAGCGAAAATAGCAACTGGGGATTCGACGCGAGAGAGAAAGCTGAGAACGCGGCTCGGCAACTTGATACCAGCGGCGGTTCGATCCGTGATGCCTAGGAAAGCACGTCCCTGAAGCGAGTTAATCTCGCTCGCATCGATCGTGAATACCGTTAACCCGCCTGCGCTCGTTCCGTCGGACCACCACAACTGAGTCACGTAGGACGCATTAGCCTTGACGATGCAAACGCCGCGACTGACAGCCATGAGACCGTAAATTTGAGAATCCGCGACAGCTGGCTCAAGATCGGCAAACATCCTCGGATTCACACCGCTCGCACCCGCACTCCATAACTCGCATCCATAGCGGACATCATACCGCACAAAGAAGATGCCCTACGGCGTCGTCGCTAGCTCGTTGACTTCGGAGCGACATTCACCGCCTAGGAAGACCTCGCCAGTGGCGTCCATCAGACAACTGGCTTACACGGACTCGAAACGTAAACGTCGCGCCGCTTGAGCTTGCGACAAGATGAATCTTCAGTAGCATTCGATGATGATCTGAGAAGTAGGAATGTTCCGCCCTCGATCCGACAACATCTTCAATCACCAAGCAGAACACCCACCCGAAAACGATCACTTCAGACTCGGCTCGCACTTACCGTCGCATCGACTGTTATCTGCACTCGGCGACGAGCTACATCATTGGTGCGACCGCGGTTCCCGAGCCGGGCAGCATGCTGTTGCTTTCACTACCCCTCACCCTGCCCTCTCCCCCCAACGAAGCGTTGAGGGAGAGGGTACAAATGAAA
>JBBSJZ010000375.1:0-6294 GCA_038256795.1 Pirellulales bacterium
AGAGGCGAAAAGCTACCTGAGCTTTTGACCGAGCTGATCGGACAAAGTGATGCGATTTAATGATTGAACACTTTTGCTCGATAAGCTTTGCCCGTGGATAAGACGAGGCTCAAGATTGCCCTCTGACGAATTGTTCACACGGCGACAGCAGTGGGGGCAAAGCTTTACAGACATTTGAATCGTTTTTGCAAACAGATGAACATCATGCCCGGGCGAGACTGGAAGCAACATGCTCACCGAACATGTGCAAGAGACAAGCCGACAACGCGTGGATGCGAGAGCAGCGTCCAAACTTGCCAAAGTGTTACGGGCAAGAGAGAGCACAGCGATCGCTCGCCTGGCGGACGCTGCTAGTCTTGTTTAAAACATGTCCATGAACGCTCCAACTAACCGAGGCTATGCGAAGTGACGCAAACCAACCGGAACAAACCTGGTTTACTTCCCGTCGCAATTGCTCTGAGTGCAGGTCTATTGATCGCATCTGGCTTGTTGCTCTATTCGATCATGCCGACTCCCAAATCAACTTCGACGAAGCAAATTCCGGAATCCGTTTCCAGTAATCCAGTTTCGGATCCAACTGCTGACGAGCCTCGCCACGAGCCTCCACGTATCACGGCTCAGGACATCTCTTTCGCCTCTTCAACAGAAAAACTCCCATCAGGAGAATCTGTCGAGCTCATACGTTTCCAGAGGGTTTTCATTTTCAGTCTGCAGTATTCACCGGATGGCTCCGATATTGCTGTCATTTTTCGCCATTACCAACCTCTTATTCTTGACACTAAGACTTGGGTGAACCGACGGGGCATGCCCGCACTTCAGCAAATTGCATTCAGCCCAGACGGAAAGAAACTAGCAACGGCTGAAGGTAGTGATGGGGCGCGGCTGTGGGACAGACACTCCCCGTTAGTTTCAACCACCTACTTGATTAATGATCGGTCCAATATGACTCGCCAAGTAGGTTTCTCGCCGTCCGGTAAGCTTGTTGCCACAGCGAATGACAACGGAGTGGTCGGCATCTGGGATGTTGAAACGTGTCAAAAACTCAGAGATCTTACTGGACACACCGAGGCGGTACTGTGCGTGCAATTTGCGAGCGACGGAAAGCGACTCTATTCTGGTGGTAAAGACGGCAAGATTGTAACGTGGGACACAGAAACCTGGCAAGCAAACAAGGTCGTGAATGGCCCCGAATCGAATGCTGTTATTGACCTAGCGGTTCTTTCCGACGGATCCGCTCTTGCCGCAGTACATCACAAGTTAGGAGTGATGATTTGGAATACAAACAATTGGAATGCGAGTATCCATCGAGGGTACAATTGTGTGGCGGCTCCACATCTAGGCAAGCAGTTTGCATTAGGTGGCAGAGACGTGTTGTTGACAGACGGAAGACGTTCAAGCGAACGACATCTGAGAGTTGGCGACATTGCTAAACCAGTTGGCATCGCAGCCTTGTCGTTTACACCCAAAGATGATCGGCTAGCATGTGGTGATCAACTCGGCGATCTGCGGATTGTCACACTCAACTAGTTCGACTGTCGGCCATCCCAGATACGAAGCGTACCGTCACTGGTGCAAGTAGCAACGCGACGACCGTCCGGACTCCAGTCAGCAACCGAACCGATGTCCGTATCGAGCGTCAGAACCAGATCGAGTGTACTGCTATCCCATAATCGCAGAGTTCCATCATCGGCGCAAGTCAGTAAGCGGTTTTCATTGGGCGACCATTTCACGGAACCAAGGCCGTCAGAGTCGGCATGCAGCCTCGCGATGATTTTGGCGGTGGATGCATTGATGACAACCAACGCCCCATTACTCCCGCCCATGGCGATCTTATTGCCGCCAGAACTGTAATCCATCAATTTTAGGTTACTTTTCACCGTTTCGGATTGATGTGCCAGGGTTCGTGACGCGACATCCCAAAGTTGAACTTTCGCTTCGCCATGCGAGCTAAAAACGATGACTCTACTTGCATCTGGTGACCAGCTTGCCACCGATTGAGGTGAAAATTCACCGAAAAACTCTCGGCTCTCCATGTCGAAGGTATCAATGACTTCAAAGCAAAACTTCTCATTACCCATGCGATTCTGTCCTGTGCCGACCAACAATTGCCGTCCGTTCGGACTCCAGCGGATGCTTACAGGTGAATTGACAGAACTTGCCCGCCACTCCCCAATCGTATCTCCCGTCTCAACGCTGTAATGTTTGATGTTGCCGTTCGATTCGAGAATAGTAATGGATCTGTGTTTCGGGTGCCAATCAAAGTCACAGAAGTTGGATAACTCAGAAAAGGACCTAATGATTTTACCCGTGTTCAAGTCGATCGCGTGAACGAGTTGAGAGCTGCGAACAGCCAAGAGTCCAGGCACCTCTGGGTGCCACTGAATTTTTTGAATCCGTGATGGTCCCGGTGGGACGACCAATTGCTGCTCGCACAACGGCAAGTCATTGAGCGAAAATAATCGCATGGTCCCGTCGGAGCTGACTAAAATGCCCGTACCAGCACTTTCACAAGTGTCCATCGACTCAATCGGGTCACGAGAGATAGCCAGAGATCGGTATTGCTTACCCGCAATCGGATTCCACCAGCGTACTTCATGATCATTTCCAGCGGACACTAGCGTCAGTCCCTCTTCAGTCCATGCGAGCGAATGTACCGAATGATCGGCAACGAGTGATTGAAGGGTTTTTCCTTCCAGATCGTAAAGTCGGACACATTGGTCGGGCCATCCCCAAGCCGCCGCCAAAACAGTTCCCTGCTGATTCCACTGCAAATCACCGACGTTCACGCGATTCCGATAGTGCTGCCAAACAACTTTCTCCGTTTCCAAATCGATGACGCAAACGCAAAATTTCCCTCCGACCGCAAGCGATTTTCCGTTGGGCGACCAAGCGAGAACACTGGCGTTGTACATGCACTTCAACGTTTTCACGAACCCGTGTTCCAAGTCAAAAAGATCAACCCGCCGCGAACCGCCCAATGCGATGATGGTCCCGTCGGGATTCCACGCAATTCCACGATGACTCATTTCTGTTAAGTCGTCCGATGTTCTGAAGGTGTGCAATAGCCTTTTCGTTTCAACATCCCAAACTTTTACTTGGTTCTTATTGTCTGGAAATGCAAGCCACTATCCGTTTTGATGCCATTGGAAAGACTCTTGTCCCGTACCTGGTAGATTTTCTTGCAACGACAGATCTTTTGCGCTGAGAATATCGATTGAATCGTCCAAACGCCTCGCAGCTACTTGATGACCCTGGGGATCGAATTTGACATCTCGATAGGGCGCATCATCAATCGAGGCGAGGGTGCGCCGATCTACTGCGTTACGAAATAGCTGCCATTCCCAGCCGCGAAAATCTGGCTCGCCGTCAATCGGCTCGGATTCTTCAAGTAGTTTCTCGAGTTGCCCGAAGTCCTTGTCGCGGTACGCGGCTAGCATCGGGAACAGTCGAGCTTTGTAGACATTCCATCGAGTTACTTTGAGCGCGGTGATTAAACCCGCTGAGTTTTGATCGGCGATCGCTCTGAGTCGTGACTGCTCGAATGCCGCATGGAATCCGCCCAAACTGGAAAGGACGATTAATAGCAAAGTCGCCGCGATCCACGGGTTCCGTTTTGCCCAGCTCCAAGCTTTAATCACCTTGTTGACGGGACGGGCCTTGACTGGCTTTCCTTCCATAAATGACGTCAGATCGTCCGCGAGCAATTGCGCCGTGCCGTACCGTTGGTGAGGCTCCTTTGCCAGGCACTTGAGGCAAATTGTCTCTAGATCGCGAGGGATACTGGGGTTAAGTTTTCGTGGTGATACGGGATCATTATGGAGGACTTGCATAATGGTATGCGATGGTGTTTCTCCGACGAAGGGAGCGCGACTTGTCAGGAGTGCGTACAGCACCGCACCCAGTGAATAGATGTCAGACGACGGCCCGACCAAACGCGATTTTCCGGAAGCTTGCTCAGGAGACATGTATCCGGCGGTACCCAAAATCTGGCCGCTCTCGGTCATGGTCGGTGATTCGGACTCGTCATCTTCAAGAATGCGTTTCGCGAGTCCAAAGTCCGTGATTTTTGGATTGCCGTCAGCGGTCAACAAAATGTTCGCGGGCTTCAGGTCGCGATGCACGATTCCTTTGAGGTGAGCGTAGTGCATCGACCCCGCCAATTGCCGAACGAGCTTCACGGCATGGAGCACTGGGACCGGCGCGTCTCGATGCATTTGAGACAGGTTGCCGCCTTCGACGTAATCCATCGTGTAGAAATGCCGTCCGTCGTGGACACCCACTTCATGAACAGGGACAATTCCCGGATGCGACAGCTTCGCTGCTGCTTTGGCTTCGACTTCGAATCGCTGCAAGTCCTTTGTGTTGGCCACCTCACCGGAGCGAATCATCTTGAGAGCAACGATCCGCTTCAACTTTGCTTGTCGAGCCTTGTAGACAACGCCCATCCCGCCAGCACCAAGCTCCTCGAGAATTTCATACTCACCGAAGTATCGCACCATCGACCCAATCGCAGGCTTGGCAGGCCGCGAAGTGCCCAGTGCGCTCGTGGCGCCAAGACGCGTTTCTGTTGCATCGGAGTGATCCGGGTTTTGTAGAAATTGCGCGTCAGAAAAGAAATCCTTGAGCTTCGAGGCAAACTCTGGGTTGCGGTGGATGAAATCGCTCTGATCGGCAACTTCTCCGGCATCAGCTAGTCGATAGAACTCCGCGATGATCGCATCGAGTCGTTCATCCTCGCCATGTTCACTATTTTTCATCGTTTAGCACCCTTTGTCAAACGCGTATTTAACCGCAGGTCAGCAGGCAGTTTCAGTAAGTCTCGTTAGGGTTCCATCTGAGTCGCGGCATGGACTTTGCCACTGACTATCATGTCGGTTTTCCGCCCGTCGATATGGTAAGGCCCAAACCTCGCGGCCTAAAGGCGGTGCGCGGAAGTTAGCCATGCACGTCAACATCAACCTGGACCGCGACCCGATTGCATCCTTCATTAGACGCACTCGCGGGCCGAATCGGGCTAAAATTTCTTCAACGATGTGCTCGTATCACAATTTTGAAACAAATTGGAAAAACAACGGTTTGCAGCGGTCGAGATGCAGCCCACTGGAGCCTAAAGAAATGAAGATTCACAACTCCATCGTTTATGTCGAAACTCATGTTGAGTGAAGTCCTGTTTGAATTGCTAAACGAAGTTGACCACGGCCACGCTCGCTCGACGGGAGCTGCTGTAGGTGAATGCCAAATTTCCTGATTTTCGACCGGGTCGAAGACAAGTACAAAGCCATGGTGCTGTCTGGCAATCCTTGCCTCGCCGAGCCGGCGGAGTTTTTCTTCATCATTTGTCCGCTAAAAACCAGACACCATCGGACTCCCTCATGCCTTACAGAATGGTTGCCATCCTTGCTGGAGCGCTTTGCCCTCGCTCAGCATTAGCAGCGCTTTTGCTTTCACCCATTGGCGGAACCGCATATGAAGACTGGACGATTGTAAATTACGTGGACATGCAACCAGGCTCTGGAGTAATGGACTGGCGAGGCGGCAGCTATAGCTACGATGGGCACAACGCCATCGACTATACACTTCCGAATTTTGCGGCGATGGACGCGGGTGTTGACGTGTACGCAGCACGTTCAGGGACCATCGCCGCAGTTCATGATGGTGAGTACGACCGTTGGTCACGTGTGAATCCGAATCCCGGCAACCTGCCGAACTACGTTGTCATCGATCATGGCGACGGAGTCGTGACCGAATATTTGCATTTAAGAAATTCATCGATATCCGTTTCGGTCGGACAAACAGTTACGGCTGGGCAAAAAATTGGAGAGGTCGGTAGCTCTGGGAATTCATCCGATGCGCACCTGCATTTCGCCGTCTACGAGTCTGGGAAGGTTATCGAGACCCACCAGAACCCGTCAGCTTGGTGGCAATCACCTCACGCGTATGCCGGAGACGTTTATGGAACACTTGACTTCGGTATCACGGATCACATTCCGACCCTCACCGAGCTAGTCGACCGACCAATCGACAAGGACATCTTTCTTCAATCAGACGGTGCTGGCCAGGCCGCTTACAGCTGGGTAAGTCTGTTTGGTTTTGAGAACGGCGACCAATTGGACTATTTCTTTTACAAGCCTGACGGCTCCGAGTACGCGCATTGGAACTGGACGACAGGTGACATCCGCTATGGATGGTGGACTGCGGGTATCGGCTTGCCAAACTCCCCAGATCTTGGTGAATGGACCTTGGAAGCACGACGAAACGGAGCGTCCCTTTACAGCGATTCTTTCTTCGTAACCG
>JBBSJZ010000376.1:0-6288 GCA_038256795.1 Pirellulales bacterium
ACTGGCCAGTGATATTCTTGCCGCCGGCGAGGACTGCGATTTCCGTGGGGACACCATACGCCAACCGTTCGGCCTCGCGAGCAACTTGGTCAGCAAGCTCGCGGGTGGGCACGACAATGATCGCTTGCGGGTCCCGACAATCTTCGAGCGGATCGAGTTGTTCGAGAATCGGGATGCTGAACGCGGCGGTCTTGCCCGTTCCGGTGCGGGCCTGGCCGATGACATCCGCCCCGTCCAGGGCCAGCGGGATCAAACTGGCTTGAATCGGCGATGGCGACGTAAAACCGGCCTTCGCGAGCGATCGCATCATGATCGGTGAAAGATCGAGCTCGGCGAACGTGGTCGCCTCGGTGCCGGGGGTGATGGTGGGATTCATCTCGTTCACTTGGGTATTCATTGACATAGTGTACCGTAGCCGCTACATCCGCACCACGCGTCAAATTAGCGGCGATACGATTGGTAGCGGCGGACCGCCTCGTCGGTCATGACGCTCATCAGCAACGCCGCACCGATGATGACCATTTCCCACTGCTGGGGAATCCCGAGCACGATGATCGCCTTGTACAAACACCGCATCACCGCTGCACCGGCGATCACTCCGAGCACCGCGCCGCGTCCGCCCCGTAGCGAACAACCGCCCAGAACCGCCGCCGCGATCGCGTACAACTCGTAAAAAGTACCGCTCGAATTGGGTTGGACCGAATTCCACTCGAGCGTGAACAGGATCCCGGCCAGACCGGCCAGTAGCGAACAAACGACGTAGGCCAAAATCACCATCGTGTCCGTCCGCACGCCACTGAAGCGAGCCGCTTGCTCGTTCTCGCCCGTCGCCAACAAATAGCGACCCCAAATCGTCCGGTTCAGGAACAACCACGCGGCGATGGCGACCATGCCGAGCAGCACGCCCGTGACCGGGAAATCGATCCACACCCAACCCGACGGAGAATCACCAGCACCCGATATCCGACCGATGAGGGGGATCGGTAACTCGAACGCGGCCCCGGTGATGACGCGTTTAAAATCGCTCAATGCGCTCAGCAATCCGACTTGATCGTCACCGGTCCAAACTCTCGCCAAACCGCGATAAACGAGTAAACCGCACAGCGTCACGACGAACGGTTGCAAATGCAGCTTGGTGATCAGCACCCCGTGCAACAATCCGACTAGCGCCGCAAACATCAGCACCACGCTGCAAGCGACCCACGGCGATGTGTAGCGAATCCGTGACAACGTCACCTTCATCCCCGAGCGAATCGTACGCAGCGAATCGCGACTCTCGATCCATGATGACCCACCGCTCGGGGCGTCACCCCGCAAGTTGATCGCCGACTCGCCACTCGTCGATCGATAAACGAGTCGGTCGCCATCGCGAAGCGGCGGCTAGTCCTTCTCGAGCAACACGTAGTACCGCGTCGCACCATCCTCGGCATCTTCGACCCGAGTCTCCACGATCCGCGATTCGATATCTGTTTTCTCATAGCGGATGTCGATCACCTGCACGAGCATCACACCGCACAGCGCGATCACCGAGCCGATCGAAAGATCGATCCCGCCGGTCATGATCACGAATGCCACGCCGATGGATATCAATCCATACAGGCTCGTATCACGCACCAACGTTTTCAGGTTCGCAGGATCAACGAACGTGCCGTTGACGAGCGTCGCGCCAATCACGATCAGCATGAGTAGTGCGAAGATGCCGATGTTCTTTAATTGCATGATACGGCATCTCGATTCATTCGGACCTTGCGATTCATTCCGACGGCATAACGCATGATGGCTTCCTCATTCATCTCGGATCTGGCGAGCTCGCCGACCAAGGCGCCTTCGTGAAGCACCAAGACCCGATCGGCGAGCGCTAGCACTTCTTCCATTTCACTGCTGACGAAAACGATCGCCAGACCCGCTTCGCTGAGCCGCTGCAGCAGTTCGTAGATCTCCTGTTTAGCACCGACATCGACGCCACGCGTGGGTTCATCGAGCAGCAGCACTCGCGGCTCGCGCAGCAGCCACTTTGCCAGTGAAATTTTTTGTTGATTGCCACCGGAAAGGCTCGACACGGTCGTGGACTGGGATGCCGCCTTGATTCGCAAACGCTCGATCAACTCGGCACAAACACGCGATTGCCAGCCACGATCCAACCAGGGTGATTTGGGTGCAATGTCCAAACTCGCCAGCGTGATGTTCTCGCTCACGCTCGACCCGATGAGCAATCCTGTGCCCTTGCGATCTTCACTGACGAGTGCCAACCCGCCGCGAATCGCTGCGCGAACTTTGCCGCGTGCCAGTTCCGTATCGCCGGCACGAACGGTTCCCGACGACGCATTGCGAAGTCCCATGATCGCTTCGACGAGCTCGCTTCGTCCCGAGCCGACGAGACCCGCGATCCCGATGATTTCACCGCCGCGAACCTCGAAGCTAATCGGCGGTGCGTCCGGATGTGATCCGACGCGCAGCGAGTCGACTTTCAAACGCACGTCTCCGGCCACTACCGGCCGGCGATCGAACAACTTTGCCGACTCGCGACCGATCATGGCGGCGACCATCGCGTCGTGATGGATCGCATCACCGCTGAGTGTGCCGGCGTTTCGCCCGTCGCGGAGCACTTCCACGCGATCGGCCAAACGGGTGACTTCGCCGAGTCGATGGGAGATATAGATGACGCTGACGCCGCGCCGCGCAAGCGACTCGACGACCGCGAATAAATTTTCGGCCTCCGTCGTCGTCAAGCTGCTTGTCGGTTCGTCCATGATCACCAACCGCGCATCGCTCGAAACCGCGCGCGCGACTTCGACGAGTTGTCGCGCGGCGACTGATAAACTCCCCAGGGCGGACGTCGGTGAAGCGGGGCAACCCACCTGCCTCAGCACCGTCTCGGCTCGCTCGTTCATCAACCGCCGATGCCGCCAACCGCAGCGATGGATCTCGCGACCCAGAAAAAGATTCTCTGCGACACTCAGTCCCTCGTGCAAATTCAACTCTTGATGAATCAGTGCGATGCCGGCGCGAATCGCTTCGGCAGGATCGCGAAATTGCACGCTCACGCCATCCAGCCGGACCTCGCCGGCATCGGGAATCACAATGCCGGCGAGGACTTTCATCAAGGTGCTTTTACCAGCGCCATTCTCGCCCACCAACGCCAGCACCTCCCCCGCCGTGACACTCAGCGAGACGTCGTCGAGCGCGCGCACCCCAGGAAACGACTTGCACACGCCCACTAAGTCGAGTCGCGGGGCAAGGGAAGTTACAGTCGGAGGCATCGGCAAACTCGACTTGAGAATATTCGCTACGAGTGATTTATCGCTCAAGATAGTCCATCAATCCGAGCAAGACACGAGAAGCGTCGCAAGTTTGACTACGGTTGCTAGCAATTTCCAGTCGATGAGCAGGACTTAGTCGTGTCCACACAGCTCGGAGTCTGATCATGTCCGTTTCGATCCGCTCGTCCCAACTCGCCAAACGTCGTGTGCAGCGTCCGGCGGTAGATGCCATTTCTGCGGAAGCTGGAATGCTCGAGGGGTTGGATGTGGCGGTACGGATGTTGAGCGAGACGGCGCATGATTTGCGCAGTCCCCTGACGACGATCCGCGAATCCGTGCGATTGGTTCGCGACGGTGATCTGGGCTCACTCAGCGAGGAGCAACACTCGATGTTGGTGGCAGCGATGGACGAGGTCGATCGGGTCAACCAGATGATCTCGGACATGTCGCAAATCGAGCGACTGCGAAGCGGCTTGCCACGGACCCAACGTGAATGGGTAACGGTGAAATCGCTCCGTGACGATATCGATCAAACGTTGCGACCGTGGTCGATACCACGGGGTGTGAGCGTGTTGTGGGACGGCGCGGACTCGCCCACCGCGTCGGTGTTCGTCGATCCGAGCTTGATGCGTCGCTTGCTCGTGAATTTAGTCGCCAATGCGATCCGAGCGACCGACGAGGGCGGCACCGTGCTGATCAAACTCGAGCCTCGTCGCGGTGCTGAGACCCTCGCCTGGACCGTTATCGACCAGGGCGCGGGGATTGCCGAAGCGGAACTCGAGCGGATCGCATCACGACATGTGTCGCTCACCGGCGGCGAAGGTCTCGGAATGGCGATCTCGCGACAACTCGCGGCGCTGCACTTCTCGAATCTGGCCATCCGCTCTCGTCTGGGCGTGGGGACCGAAGCGTCGATCGAGACCGCGGCTGGGGGTCCGCATTCCGTCGCCCAGGCGTGGACACGGTGGCGAGTCCAAGCGGGTGCCGCGAAGCATCGGCCCGTGCAACGCGGTGACGTCGCGATGGCTCCATCCGCGCACAACGCGATCCAAAAAACGCTGCGACTGGATCCGCCCGTTTGCAGTGTTTCACTGCGCAGTGAGACGTCACCGCCGCGGTGTGCCGAGCAATTGACGGCGACAATCGTGACGCTCGGCGCCGATACCGCCCGCGTCGATGCAGACCGTTTTGATGGAGTGCTGCAAAACCAATTGACGATGTTCGAACTGGCGTACCGCGTCGATATTCGCCGCTGGGTTTGCATTTTGGATGCGGACGCCCGGATCGCCGCGGGTCGAATCACTGCCATCGACGGCATGTGCCGACATCGCGAAACTAATCTACGGGCTTCGTGGAGCGATCCGCAATTCATTGCTGTCGACGAACAACGACTAGCTCCGCGGATGAGCGAATTGCTCGTTCGGCACTCGCTCAACCAAATGTCGAGCAAGTCGCTCGATGGGAATGAAGTTCGTTTGGGCACCACACCGATCGGTCCATCCCCCGTCGCGGCGAACCGACTCGACGATGAAATGCGGCGGCTGGGCGAGCGATGGCGCAAGACGTCAACGATGCTCGTGACCCAGGCCCAGCAGCTTCGCCCACGTTCGTAAGCCGTGGGTCAAAAACGATGTCACTGCTTAAGGGCGAACGATCTCGTTATTCCGCTGCACGCCGTCTTTCTGCATCTTGTACATCTCTGACAAATCGTTGGGCAAACTCGACTTCATGTTCTTCGATCTCTCCACTCCGAAGTCCTCGGCGCGGGCTGCGGAACCGAGCGGCGTGGTCAACGAATCATTGATCGCTCGCAAGTAATCTTGCAATTTGTAAGCCGGGATAATCGTGATGCCTTTCTCGATCGCTTGTTCCTTGATCTCGCCGATTTTCTCCAAGATCGCTTTTGCCCGCGCATCCTTTTCGGTGTCCAAAGTTTGGGAAACCGTGGGTGCATCGCCGACGACCAAGAATCGAACACTCGAATCGAGAGTGCCGTCAATCTCGCCATTGTTATCGACGATGGCGGCGACGGTGGCGCCGGCGGCCTTGATCATACCGACGAGTGCATCGGTATCGGGCCGATTGTCACCGTCGATATCAATGTCACCGGCAAGTGCGATCTTGACCGTCCGTCCGGGTGCCCAGAAGGGTGAATAGATCTTGTCGCCGGGGATGATCGGATATTGGATCTCAGGAACCGCAACGACCTGGGCTTGGGCGAGGTGTTCCCCCAAAATCTTGGTGACTTGAATCGATGCCTTGATGCGTGCATCTTTTAAGCGAGTTTCGTTACCATCAATGATTCCGAAGGTCACTCCCGGACGCAGTGCGTCGCCCGAACCGAGATTGATCTGGACCACTTTTCCGTCGCCGACGACGTACGAGACGAGGCCTTGCACGGACTCGAAGCGATCACTGCGAAGCCTCGTCAATTCTTGCTTTTGGGAATCGACCGTCGCCAGCAATTGACCTGAGCGACGATTGAGTTGGCTGATTTCGTTGCTCTTGAGCGTGCGATACGCCGTCATGTCCGCGACGTTGATGTTGAGTTTGTCGAGCATCTCGCCCGTGTCGACTTTCATTCGCTCACGATCTTCGCCGAATTGGCTACGTTCGCTTTCTAGTTTCTTGGTCTCGTCATCGCGATTTTTTTCCGCTTGCGCCTGCGCGATCTTGGCATTGTTGATGTCGGCATCCGCTTGCGTGCGGATCAACGTCGCTTCGTCACGTGCCTGGCCGTAGTTATCGTTGAGCGAGCGAATCGCATTGACGAGATAGCTTGGCAAATTCGGATAGTTTCGATCTTGGTCCTCGACGGTGGGGCCGAGCAGCGCCATGTCACGCATGAAATTCTTTTCGATGAGCTCCATATCCGGATCGCCGCTTGAGCTCTGGCTCAGCGACTCGAACTGGGCGGCGGACATGGTCCCGACACCGAGCATCGACTTCATCATGATGGCCTGCTCTTCCTTGGTGCGGGCCTCGTTTTGAAAGCTGCTCAGCCGTTCTTCCATTGCCGCGTTCTCGA
>JBBSJZ010000377.1:0-6277 GCA_038256795.1 Pirellulales bacterium
CCGGTGTATTAGCCGGGGTGATCGCGTATTTAACGTTGACCGTGAAAGCCTTCAATTTGAACCGCCGCCAGTCGAATTTCATCGACGCAGTGACTCACGAACTTAAAAGCCCCATCGCGTCCCTCAAGCTTTACCTGCAAACAATGGCTCGACGCAACGTCGACGAACAACAGCAACAGGATTTTCACCGTTTCATGCTCGAGGACGTGGAGCGACTCGATTCCCTCATCAATCACCTGCTCGACGCGGCCCGCATCGAGCGGGGGACCAAACCCGCCGCGGACGAATTGGTGCGTCTCGATGAATTGCTCGCCGATTGCAGCGCCGCGGCGTGCTTGCGCCACCGCGTCCCCACCGATACCGTGCAAATTTTTTCGCCGCCAATCACCGTCATGGGACAGTTGGTCCAGCTCGAAATCTTGTTTCGTAATTTGATCGACAATGCCGTGAAGTACGGTGGCTCGCCGCCCGAAGTTCGCGTCGAAGTGACCCCTACGGCGAATCGGACGGCGATGGTCTCGATCGCTGACAACGGCGCCGGGATTCCGCCCAACCAACGCCGCAAGGTTTTTGGCCGTTTCGTGCGACTGGGAAGCGAACTGGAACGCAGCAAGCAGGGCACAGGACTCGGTTTGTACCTGGTCCGCAACGTGACCAAAGCGATGGGCGGAACCATTCGCGTTCGCGATCGCGAGGGTACAAGCGGCACCGAGTTCCAAGTCACCATTTCCCAGGTGGTTCCCGATGACGTGGTGACGACTTAGATTCACGCTCTGATCCAGATCCATCTCACTCGCATTGCCAGCCACCCATGCGGCCCCACATCCTGGTTGTCGAAGACGAAAAACACCTCGGCTTGGGCATCAAGTACAACCTCGAAGCCGAGGGCTATCGAGTCACCCTCGTCGAGGATGGTCCTACCGCCTTGCGCGTGGTGGACTCCGCGAGTGACAAGGTCCAGCTCATCATCCTGGATCTGATGTTGCCGGGCATGAGCGGCTACAGCGTGTGTGAAGCGATCCGCAATTCGGGACTCAATATCCCGATCATGATGCTCTCGGCCCGAACGCTCGCTGAAGATCGTACCCGCGGTTTCGACGTCGGCGCGAACCAGTACATGAACAAGCCGTTCGATCTCGATGAGCTGCTCAGCCGCGTTAAAAACTTGTTGATGCTCGCCCAACGCGAACAAAGCCAACGGCCCCAGCGTCCGGTTCGCACGTCGCTCGACGAAGCCGTGTTTGGCGTCTGCAGCGTCAATTTCGATACTCACGAGGTGCTCGTGTGTGGCGAGCCCGTGCGGATGACTCCGAAAGAACTACGCTTGCTTCGCTACTTTCTCGAGAACGAAGGACGCGTGATTAGCCGCAATGAATTGCTCGCCGAAGTCTGGGAGATGTCCGGCAACTTACAAACCCGAGCCGTCGACCAATTCATCGCACGCTTACGAAAGATTATCGAACCGGACCCCGCTAATCCTGTCCATTTGCTGACCATTCGTGACGCCGGATACCGCTTCGTTTCTCACCCGTAACGCACTACCGGCACCGCTTGATCATCACAATGGTGTTGCCGCGATCGTTGTGGGTGACTTCGTCCATGAAAGTGTTGATGACCAACAACCCGCGACCTCCTTCCTTTTCCAAGTTGGCGGGATCGGTGGGATCGGCAACTTCGGCAACGCTAAACCCAGGCCCCTCATCGCAGATCGTGAAGGTCGCCGTTTCCCGGTTAGCTTCGAGGCAAAAGTAGACCTGGCGATCCCGATAGGGAGCGATCACCAGCCTGCGGTTAATCTCTTCGACGTACGGTCGGCCATCGTCACGACGGCGCAGCTCCGAGCTGACTTCGAGGTTCCCGTGGACCATCGCGTTGATGAGCGCTTCGTCGAGTGCCATCCCGACTTGCAATTGCTGCGACGGATCACACAGCCCGAGTTCACTCAGAACCCCTTCGACGCGGCGGATTAAATTGGGTACCAGCGTTTGATCATTCCCGAGTCGCCATTCCAACTTCATTCCCGCCAGACACTTGGCCAAGTGCGGATCGGGCTGGGCCGCTTGCTTGAGCTCCAAGATCCGCGCAACGGTCGGCAGCAGCAAACTCGCAATGCCGTCTTTGGGAACGTAACTCGCCGCGCCCGCGTGCAATGCCTCCGCCGCGATTGCTTCGCTTCCCGCCGCCGTCGTCAGGATCACGGGGATGTCGATCTCTTTACTGGCGATGGCACGAACCAGTTGCAAACCGTCCATCCGTGGCATCTCCAAATCGGTGATGACCATGGCGAACGTTTCGGAAGTCACCCGCTCCAAGGCATCCTGGCCATCCTTCGCCTGATGCACGGAGTAACCGCCGGACTCCAACAGCAACTGTAACTGCAACCGTTGTGCAGCACTGTCTTCAACGACAAGAATTCGGACCGCAGCGCTCATCGATCGATCCCTCCCATCATCGTTGCAGCGAATCGATCGCCAGCGGCACCGTGTCGTAAATCATCAACAGCGTACCGTCGAGCTTGGTGACCTTGAAGGCCATTCGGACGACGGGATTCATGTCCGAGAGTCGAAGTTCGCCGCCGGAACTCTTGACGTATTCCCTGCAACGGATCAACGTCGCGATGAACTCCGATGAGATCGCCGCCACATCCTTGAAACTGATCACCAAGCGAGTCGGCGTGTTCAATTCAAGGTAGGCGATCAATTCGGATTGCGTGTCCTGGATCGTTTGCCGCTCGAGAAACTTGGTGTCGGTCAGGTACACCAGCGGCACGCCGTCGGAAGTGCTCGTTCGCAAGTGCTCGTAGGTGGTCGTCATGATGCATTACCCCGCTGGAAGACGTGAAGCTTTAACCGAAGCCCCATTGTAAGCTCTGAACTGGTCAAGGCTTCCGTCGGCGCATAAAAAAAGCTCCCGGAAAGTACGAGGTCCTAGGGGGGCGGAGGACAACGCGCTTCTGTTCCGGGAGCCGGTGGTCGGTGTGATGGAGCGTTTTTAAGCGATCCGTCGAGATCAGTGCTAGACCGATCCAAAGGTCCGACTGGGATCGAAGCCATCCTAGCTTCGACCAGTCGAACATTGCTTTCGCAGCAATCGAGGCAACAACTCCCCAGAAAGCGACATCCATGTCGAGTTCCGAATGAGTCCGTCCGCAGCCATCCGTGAGGATCACCTGTGCAGGACCGTCGCTCTTTTGCAGTTCATTTCGCGTCGTCCTTTGTTTCCAACTGACTGGCGATGGGCGGAGAATAGGCGAAGTAATTTTGCGCGGTCAAGCCAGATTCGCTCAAGAAATCGAAACGTGTTCAAAATCGTTTTTGCAACCGATTTCCAGCGTCCAAGTATCAACCTGTGGCGCCGCACACGAAACTCTTTTCCGCATCACGACAACTCGATTTCAATTGGCATGTGCCGGGAGCGTGGAGCCTTCCTTTGACACACGTCGCAATTGGAGGACAATGGTCACCGCAGGGCAGGTATTTTGAGTTGGGGGTCTTTTCAAGCGACACCCAGTCCACTCGGTCAAAATTGTCCAGCCAACGACGGAAACGAATGAAATGACTTTTTTTGACCGCAAGCCGGGCAAGTCGCCAACGATCTTGGCGTCGCACGTGGCAACGATCAAGCCGCGAAGAGCTCACCTGCGACGCACCCACTCGCTGCGGATGCATCGCTTCGAGTGCCTTGAGACGCGATCGATGATGGCTGCGGATACGATCTCCCAGGCCACGTTGCTGGGAATTGTCTCGACCACGCCGGTCTCGATTAGCGACACCCTCTCGCCGGATACCGATGTCGACATCTACGGGTTTTCGGTATTCGCTAGCCAGACAGTGACGTTCAATATCAACACGCCTCAAAACGGGCCCGGTGGACTCGGGTCCTATCTCCGTTTATTCAACAGCGAGGGTACCCAACTCGCGTTCAATGATGATGCGGCCGGTCCCGGCGAGACGCTCGGCTTTGACGCCTTCCTCAGTCATTCGTTTGCCGCCGCAGGCACGTATTACCTCGGCGTATCCAACAATAACAACATCCTTTACAACCCGATTTCGGGCGCGGGCGACACGAGCGGTGGCTTGCACACCACCGGCGCCTACCAATTGGTGTTGCAAGGCGCCCCGCTGGACCTGGATAGCACATTCGTTTCCGCCAATGAGCTCGGAGCCATTCGTACGACTCCGATCATTACATCCGCGAGCATCAATCCCGACACGGACGTGGACATGTATCGGTTCACCGTCAACGCCGGGCAAGTCATCGACTTCGACATCAATACGCCTCAAAATGGTCCTGGCGGGCTCGGGTCTTACATTCGGCTGTTCAACGCGAGCGGTACGCAACTGGCTACCAATGACGATGCCGCAGCTCCCGGCGAGACGCCCGGGTTTGATGCCTACTTGCGTCACACGTTTCCGCTCGGCGGCACGTATTACCTCGGTGTCTCAAACCTGAATAACAATCTCTATAACCCGGTCACGGGCAATGGCGACACCTCGGGCGGTCCACATACGACCGGCACCTATGACCTCGTCATCCAAGCAATCGTGCCGCCACCGGTCGATAACGACGATACGTTTCTCGAAGCCAATATCATCGGCATCGTTTCAACCACGCCGTACACTCGTTCGGACAACATCATTGTCGATGTTGACGTCGATATGTACATGCTTGTGGCAAATGCTGGGCAAACAGTCGACTTCAATATCAACACAGCGCTCAATGGACCCAATGGTCTTGGGTCGTATCTTCGATTGTTCAATTCGAGTGGCACCCAGCTCGCGTTCAACGACGACGCTGCGGCCCCCGGCGAAACGCTCGGGTTCGATGCTTACTTGCGATACACGTTCACGACCGCCGGCACGTATTACCTCGGCGTCTCGAACTTGAATAACGATCGTTATGATCCCCTCACGGGCGACGGTGATGCGTCCGGTGGTCGGTACTCCACGGGCTCATACCAGCTCATCGTCCAAGCGCTGCTCACGGACACCGACGATCGCTTCGCCACCGCTAATATTGTCGGCGCGGTGCTAGCCAGTCCCCAAACGTTCAACGCTGGCATCAACCCCGATATTGATGTCGACTTGTATCGGTTCACCGTCGTCGCTGGGCAACTCGTTGACTTCAACATCAATACACCACTCAATGGCCCCGGCGGCTTGGGCTCGTACCTGCGGCTCTTCGACACCATCGGCACCGAACTCGCGTCCAACGATGATGCCGCCGCGCCTCGAGAAACACTCGGTTTTGACGCCTATCTGCGACATACCTTTCCTACCGCCGGCATTTATTACCTGGGCGTCTCGAACCATAACAATCGACTCTACAATCCGATCACTGGCGCCGGCGACACGCGTGGCGGGCTGCACGCGACCGGTACGTATGAGCTCGTGATCCAGGGGAATGTGGTGTTTCCAGCCAACGATCCCGATGACACTTTGAGTGAGGCGATTCCGGTGGGCGGCATTACCTCCGTGACGCCACCCCGTGGTGGAAACATCACCGCGGATACCGATGTCGACATGTACGCGATCACAGTCGTCGCGGGCCAAACGATCGACTTCAATATCAATACGCCCCTCAATCGACCGAACGGACTCGGCTCTTACATCCGGGTGTTCAATGCCCTCGGCAATCAACTCGCGTTCAATGATGACGCGCCAGCCCCCGGCGAGACGATCGGTTTCGATTCGTACCTGCGTTACACATTTGCCAGCGGCGGTATCTACTACCTCGGTGTCTCAAGTTTCTACAACACGCTTTACGATCCGATCACGGGAAACGGTGACGCGGGCGGAGGTTTGTATTCCACCGGCACTTATGAATTGGCCATCCGGGCACCGATATCCGAGAACGCCCCACTGCACAATTTCGTGTTGTCGGCTGACGTGAATAACGACGGCAACGTGACCGCGCTCGACGCTCTTGCCGTGATTAACTACTTGAACCAAATCGATGCCGGCCAATCGCCAATCACTGTCGGGCCACCATTTCTTGACGTGAATGCCGACCGAAATGTCACCGCGAGCGACGCGCTCGAGGTCATCATCGCGCTCAACCGAATCGCTCGCCCCGCGTTCAATGGCCCCGTTGCTGAAGACGTTGCTGTTGGCATCATCGGGGTCATCGATCAATTGTTCAAAAATCCGACACTGGACTTTCTCGACGATCTTTCGGTTGACTCGATCGACATGCCGATTGCGTCGTGATGCCGTCGCTACCGCTACCTCACATTCAATTCAAGCACGGCACCAGCCCAGCGATGGTAGTCGAGATA
>JBBSJZ010000378.1:0-6276 GCA_038256795.1 Pirellulales bacterium
AGCAGTTTCACTCGGCGACGCGTCAAGCGGCGTCTGTCGATTGAACCAGCCCTGCATGAGCAAAAGACGAAATCACACCGAAAATTGAATTGACACCTATTCGATTGCGCGCCGCGGTCCCATTCAAAAATCGCGATGACATTTTCAAGTGTTACCGAACCAGCTTCCCATCAAACTCTCGAGATTCGTACGAAAGCCACCCAAGGCAGCATCGTCGAGTAGGTGCGATTGCTGGCTCCGCATGATCGCAGCCGCCAGCGGCTTGTGAGCTTGCCAATCGCCCAGTGAATACTCGCGAACGTCGACGTACACGTCCGAAAGGTCGTTGCTGATCTTTGGAACCAAGAAAACGCCCTCTTGGCCACGAACGATGTGAAAGTGCATCGCCACGTAAAGCATCGCTGCACCAGTAATCATGCCGTAAATGAATCGGGACATGGGCGGCTTGGGGGGTAGCATGAAACGGGGGGAGCAAACTTGTTGGATATGCTTGAGTATCACGCTCCGCCCAGCGCCAGGCAAGCTCGCTCTCGGCCGGCCAGCGAATGAGAGCTAATAGCACCGCTTCCTGGGAACAAGATGCGACGATTGCAACGGCGAAACGGTTTTCGGGCTGTCGCCTAGCCGCTTGCTCCTTGCAGCCGCGTTTGCCTCGCGTGCTCGTAGGTCACGATGCCGACGGTGGTGCCGAGATTGAGCGAGCGGACCGTCTCGCTCGTCGGCAATCGCAATGCTCGTGGGTCTTGCGGATCCAACAAGCTGGCCGGTAGACCTGACGATTCTCGTCCAAACACAAACACGTCACCGATTTGCAGCGGAGCGTCCCAAAGTGTGCGGCGAGCGAACCGTGACAAAAAATAGAATCTCGCCGGATCGAGTTTCTCGGTTAGCGATTCCCAGTTCGGCACGAGCTCGAGATTGAGGTGTTGCCAGTAGTCGAGACCCGCGCGGCGAATTTTGGCGTCGTCGATCTGGAACCCGGCGGGCTGGACGATCCACAGTTTGATCCCCAGCGCGACGCAGGTGCGACCGACATTCCCCGTGTTTTGCGGAATCTCAGGCTGGTACAAAACGACGTGCGCGGGAACCGGAATAGTCATCAGGGGTCAGACGTCTGGAGTTTGGAAATTAGCGGCGACACGAGGGTACAATCACGAACCGAATCTTTGTTATCATTTCGCCAGACGTCCGCAACCTGACTCCTGTCGCCCGTAATCTGAGACCTCGTCCCTCGCGATGCCCATCCAAGTCACTTGCCCCAGTTGTTTGAAGCGGTTCCAAGTCAGCGAAAAGTTCGCGGGCAAGACCGGGCCGTGCCCCAGTTGCAAGAAACCGTTGCGTGTCCCCGACGCCTCTGAGGAAGTCGTCATCCACGCGCCGGAGGATGACGCGCCCAAGGACAGCACGGGCAAGAGTGTCGCAACACCGATCCTCCGCGAAGAGACCGACGTCACCCAAAAAGGCCTCCTGGTCACCGGCGCTGCAGTCCTGTTGACCGTCGTGATTGCCGTCGTGTTTCGCTTCGCCTTTGACGCCGGAAGTCTACCGATCTGGGCCAAGATCCTCGGTATCATCGCGATCGCGCCCCCCCTCGTCGCGGCCGGATACGCGTTCGTCCGTGAACAAGAACTCGAACCCTACCGCGGCGAAGAATTTCGCAACCGCGTGTTGGTTTTATCGGCAATCTTTTCGCTGCTATGGTTGATTTATGCCTTCGTACCGAGTTACGTGATGGAGTATGACCAAGCGGCGAACATGAGCTGGATGATCTTCGGCGTCACGTTCTGTGTGATGCTTGCCGCGGGCGCCGTTGCCTCCGTCGCCACCTTTGAACTTGAGTTCACGAGCGGTTTGGCACACGCGGGTTTGTATTTGATCGGCGTCGTCCTGCTCGCCCTCATCGCCGGTGCATCGCTCGCCGGTGTACCGCTTCCCGATCGCACCAAGTCGCGTTCGACGACACCGCCCACGCAAGCCATGGCTCCCGCGTCAATTTCGATATCACTGCCAACGCATGTTGCCTGAAGTCATCTCGCTCAGCCGGACGGGATCGCTCGTTCGTTTGCCGCCGGACCAGGACGTCCCGATCACACCGCGTGTGCGACGGATCTTGGACACATCCGCGATGCGACGATTGGCATCGATCACCCAACTCGGTATGGTCGCGCTGGTTTATCCGGGCGCTACTCACTCGCGGTTTGAACACTCAATCGGAGTGTATCACAACGCGATTCGGTTCCTGTCGCGATTCATGGACGACGGCGCATTCCGCACAATCGTCAACGAAGAATCGGCGGCGGCATTCGTGCTCGCCGCACTCGTGCATGACGTCGGGCATTGGCCATTTTGTCACCCGATCGAAGACATGCGTTTGACCGGATTGCCCAAACACGAAGACCGCATCGGCCAATGGCTCGCCGATCCTGAATTGGCCCAATGCCTTGACGAGGATTGGCCATGCGGCGCTGAACGGGTGAAGTCGCTGCTATCCGGCGAGGCACCAGGATCGAACCCTTCGAAACCCGGAGACCGGTTCCTTGCCAGTTGCCTCAGCGGCCCGATCGACGTCGATAAACTCGATTATTTACAGCGTGATTCACTGCACGCCGGCGTCCCCTACGGCCGCAACTTTGACGCCGGACGGCTGATCAATTCGCTCTGCGTTCATCCGACTCAATCGACGCTCGCGGTGGGCGAGAAGGGCCGCACCGCCGCGGAGATGATGGTGTTCGCGCGGTACGTGATGTTCAGCGAAGTGTACTGGCACCACGCCGTCCGCGGCGCCACCGCGATGCTCCAGCGAGCTGTATTCACGCTGCAACATGACATGCAATTAACGGAAACACTTGCGTTCGACGACGCCGCATGGATCGAGCGACTCAAGGCTGCCGCGGCCACGAGTGAGGTTGCCGAGATCGTTGCCGGTTTGTTCGGTCCGCACCGCCGACTCTACAAACGCGCGGCCGAGTTCAACGTGCTCGATGGAGCGGATGTGCATCGCACGGTCGCGCGGCGACCGTACTGGTGGTTGGTCGCCTGCAGTGAACGATTGGCCGAGCGGCTGGCCGTTCGCACGGGTCTCGCCCTTCGAGCCACCGATGTCCTGATCGACGCGCCACCCGTAAAACTTGAAGTTGACATCAACATGGACGTCGTCGGCCGCGATGCCACTGTGCGATCACTCGAACAAGTCTCGCCGGTCGCATCAGTGCTCGCCCGACGACAATTTGACGATTCGGTGAAACGCGTACGGGTGTTTGTCAGTCCCGAATGGCGTGATGCGATCCGGTCCAAGTTGACGCGTGCGAGTGACTGGGCCGACGAGATCTTGAAGTCAGTTGCGGATCTTGAACAACGATTGGTTTGATTGCGAAGAATAGAAAAGAATGACCCTCGAAGTAATCGTCGAAACCGACGCCGTCAACGCCGGGAAGCGTGCCGCCCACGAGATCGAAATTCTCGTTCGCAAGAATCCATCCTGCGTCCTCGGACTTGCCACGGGTGGTACGCCCATCGAGTGCTACCGCGAGCTCGTCCGCATGCACCGCGACGAGGGACTCGATTTCACCAGGGCAACCTCGTTTAACTTAGACGAGTACGTTTGCCTCGCTTCCGGTCATCCGCAGAGCTTTCGGTACTTCATGCAGCAACAACTATTCGACCACATCGATATCCCCGCGGCGTCGACGTACGTGCCCAGCGGCGTCGCCGTGGACATGTCTCTCGAGGCTGCGAACTACGAGCACCGCATCCGTCACTGCGGCGGCATTGATCTGCAACTACTCGGCATCGGCCATAACGGTCACATCGCGTTCAACGAACCCGGAACGCTCCGGTCCAGCCGTACTCGCATCGTGTCGCTGACGCATCAGACGATCGAAGCCAACTCGCGATTCTTTGACTCGCCCGATGAAGTTCCTCGGACCGCGATCACGATGGGCATCGGCACGATTCTCGAAGCGAAGCGAATCGTCATGCTCGCGACCGGCGCCGGAAAACGAGAAGCGGTGCGTCGAGCCCTGCGCGGTGAAGTGTCGGCGGATTGCCCCGCGTCTTACTTGCAGACCCACGACAACGTCACCTTCATCCTTGATCAAGCCGCCGTATGATTGTCGCTTCGACGATTCTGCAACCACCGAGGCTGACGAGCGCGCCTCGTAACACCAGGAAATCACCTTCATGCCCGCCATCGCTTCCTTCTCCGCTCAGGCTTTCAGCAAGCTATCTCAACCGCTACTCGATCAAATCATCGCGGTACCCCTGCCCGGTCTTGGCGAAGGACCCGTGGATAGCGAGTTTTCCGAATCGCTCATCAAATTGTCGCGATTCAAACGCGACAACCAACTCGAATGGCTCGGCGGCGTGCAACCGGCGCGGTTGGAAGAATGGCTGAGCGGTCTTTGGTTGTTAGCGGGCGATATTGACCGCAGCCACGCGATTAGCCAAGACATCGACAACCGCGAGGGCAGCTTTTTGCACGGCATCATGCACCGCCGCGAGGGAGACTTCGGAAACGCCAAGTATTGGTTCCACCGTGTCGGATCACACCCGACCATCGACCAACTTCATCAACACACGGCTGGTGTGTACGAGGACGGCGCGGCATTTGTCGACTTGGTCACAACGGCCGTCCGCGATGATCATTCGCTCCAAGATCGTTGCATCGAGTTGCAGTGGATGGAGTGGCAATTATTGATGGCTCACTGCCTTTAGTCGATGTTGCACAGGCGACTCACATGAGGCTCCAACGCAACGTCATGTTGCCCTCTCGTGACGTTGCGGGGCGAGTTGGTGGTGAGATAAACACCGGAATAGACGGGACTTGCGGCGTCGGGCCACTCGAAAACCGGCGACGGCACGGGGACTGCATGATGAGTGATTCTCGACTCACCGCCCGCGCCGCCCAGCTATCCGAATCGCCTTCGCATGCACTGTGTCCACCTCGCTGATCTTGCCGCCGTTTTATCTCAACATGGCCCCGCCATCCTTTATCGTCACGAGTCCGTGCCCGCCGCGGCGGTCGCTCGCTACTGGACGAGCTCGCGCGGACGGTTCGAGTTATGGCACCGCGCCATCGGACGATACCAACGCGCCGAGCAATTGGGCGACTGGGTCCAGATGCGAGCCTGGTGGCGGGACAATACCGGAGTCCTCGAAGAAATCTTGCTCAGTGATATGCTGACTCGAGTCGTCGCTGCACTCGCTACCGGTCTCGATCGTGGACGCGATGAAGACGAAATCTCTCCGATCGCACATGCCGTCTACCTCACACATCTAGAAACACGCAATCGTGTTCAACATCTGATGCTGTTCGGTCGTGCCGGTTCAGTGCAGAACGCCGTTCGCTTGAATCGGCTACGGAAAGGTGTGGAGCGCTGGACCGATGCGCTACTCGGACGACTCTGGGCCCACATGCCCGAAGAGATTTGCTACGCGATCGATCCCGACCGGGCACGCGCCTGTGCCGAAGACGCTCGTAGCCAGATCGGTTGCGATACTCGCGAGACCGCCGATTGGCTGCTCGGTGCCGCGATGCACGACATGCTCTCACGTCGATGCAGCAGCACAGCGTCATTGCCGCAAGCCAATCGCAGCGTCGGTGATAGCGTCATGTTGATGTTGCGACCGGACCTGTTCGATAGCGTCGGTACCCTCAAAAGTCTGTGGCTACATCGGCTCCGATTCGATGCTGACCGCACCTCGACGGTGCTTCACGAAGCGCTTCAACCCGACCTCAAGGGAGTCAAACCCGGTCACGCCGGAAAACCTGTGCACCACAGTTTCAATCGCTGGTAGCCTTCCCTAACAATCGATCCGCCATCATTTTCCATGCGATGACCGCGTGAGTGTAAGCTATTCGACTCCAAAACCTTTCGATGCGAGGTGTCTGTGAAGTCGCTTTTTTCCACATTCGTCGTATTCGCCTGGGCGGTCGTACTTTCAGCCCATCCACCGCTCGAGTCAATCGCGTTGCTCGGGTCGCCGGATCCGCCGCTGCCCATGCGCACGAGTCGGGTGATGCCACGGTTGCAGTTTCGTCAACCCATCGCGATGAACGATCTTCCGGGTCGAGGCTACACCGTTGTCCTGCAAACGAACGGCAAAATGTTAGGGTTTCCAGCAGACCGCGACCCGGAGTCCGCCTCGGAAATTCTCGACCTCGCCGTTGTCTTTGCGGAAGGCTTTCAAGGACGCAGCTACGGCGCCCGAGGTATCGACAACTGTCGTGATTTCACCGTTGACCCTAATTTTGAGAACAACGGTTTCATTTACGTC
>JBBSJZ010000379.1:0-6268 GCA_038256795.1 Pirellulales bacterium
AGCAGGAATCGCCGGGCGGCAGTTGACGGTGATTAACGATCGAAAGCAGCTACTCTGGGCAATAGTTAGACAGCAGCGCTCGAGTCGAATCGGTCAACCAATCGCGTTCTGCCAATTCCAATGCTTTCTTGCGTAGAGTTGCCGACGGCTGACTGGAGATCCGAATATTCAGATAGGTCTCCGACGCTACAATGGCAAGCAAGTAAGCAACTGCATAGAATTCTGTCGGAATTTCAGGCGATTGACGACTGCCCCAGAATTTAGAACGTGACCGAATCAAATCATACAGCTCAACTGATGCACATTCTTGAGTCAGCGCATCTTCAATCGTAAGCTCGACAGCTTCGGCTGGACCCTTGGATTCCAAAAGCCATTCACTCAGGGGTAGTTTACAAATGTCTTTCCAAGCTGTCGCCAGGTCGCTTGGGGCGGCAAACAGAAGTCCATCGGTCAATTTTCTCCGGTCAAGACCCAATTCATTATTTGCGTCGAGACATACAGAAAAGCGGTTTGACCAAGGCTCGCCGTCCACGCTGAAATCGAGTTTGAGATTGCCCGGCTTGGCTAGAATTTTGATTAGCTTTTGCATTTCTGTTTCGGCGAGTTCTGATGAGGAAGCTTGGCTCAAGTCGTCGGGCAGATAGTCTGCAACAATCTCAGTGAAACAGCGTTGGAACTTGCGCGACATCGTTTGCATTGCATTTGAGGCGGCCTTGGGGCTTCTGAAACCGTATTGCTCGCAAATCTTGGCGTAGCCAATTGGTTCAGATCCGCAGAGCGCAGGCAGCAATGCTTGGGCTTCGAAAACACGCCACATGTTCAATTGATCTTTCGTTGAACATTCATGCCGTACCGCTTCGAGTACTCGCACGAGCACATGGTTTGCCCAGGCAATGTCGAAACTATCTTGAATCCCTGCCTCGAGCGGCTCCCAACCCTCCAGGGCTTCCATACTGACGACGTTAGGTTGCCGGCTGGATTTGCGGCACATGCCAATCCAGTGGTTGACCAGCGATCGCGAAAGATATTTACGAAATGAAAGCGATGGAATCTCACTCTTCTTGGCCAGGAACTTGGACACGAAGGCATTCGCCGTCGACTGATCAATAAACCGTTCGCTCCAAAAGCTCTGCACAACCTCTTCGGCATCGTCCTCGGAGAGCCGCTTACTCATGCGTAAAAAGTCGATCAGTGGCTGACTGTAGACGACGCAAAACCTTTCGATCGCCCGGTGCCGCAATTCCACATCGCTTCCAACAGCGTGCTGCAAAATGGTCATCATGGTCGACTGAGCATTATCGTAAAACATGATTGTCCTGGTATCTAAGTTCCTGGTACCGTTTTCACTGCTCGCTGCGTTCTCGTTGGATAGGACGCCAAGCCCGGCTCGATGCTGCGCAGGTTGGTCCAATTTCGGACGTCGTCGACTAGTCGAAGCAGTCTGTGGGCTGGTATTAACTGTTATCATAATGGGAGAAATCAAGTGACAGAATCGGTAGGCAACGGGCTTTCGTAGCCTCCTCGGATCTTGTCGCGTAATTCTGGGAGGGCGTCTCTCAAAAAGGACGCGTTCATGGCTGGCTGTCTCGTTGAGCATTGTAATCTATGCCTGAACCGAACACTTTTTCGTGTCAGGGTCGGTCTGGCACAAAAAGCAAATTGAAAGTTGGCTGTTCTGAGCCAGAAATCCTGCCCCAATTTCCACTCAACTAGTTAAAATCGATCTGCCAGCAGCGAAGTTCCTGACTGACATCCCGATTTTCTGCATCTTTTCCTGTGATTTCGTTTGATGAGCGATCGCATCCCCTTGCCCAAACAAACGCTTAGTTGCCCGCAGTGCACTTCTTCGTTAAGTGTGCCATCCGGCCATGCTGGCAAACGTGCGAAATGCCCGAAATGCAGTCACGCATTTGTCGTTACTTTCTCGAGCCCACAAGCGAATCACAGTCCGTCGTCAGATAGTCAGCAGCAGCGAGTGTCGACGCTGGCGACTGACAGCGAGACTGCCGGAGACCAAAGAAAGTCGAAGGCGAGTAGTGCATCGACTGGTTTCGGCCCAGACTCGACTGATCACAAATCGATTCGAATCGAAAAGAGTATTGGGAAACTTGGGCGGTTCGAATTGAAAGAGGTGCTTGGCCAAGGCGCATTCGGTCGAGTTTATCGAGCCTACGACCCGCAGCTCGACCGCGTTCTGGCGCTGAAGGTGCCATTGTTCGGAGAGGACGAGTTACAAAAAGCGGGGCGGTTCCAGCACGAAGCCAAAGCTGCTGGAGGACTGCGACATCCGAACATCGTTCCCGTTTTTGACTCTGGACGAGTCGGCAACCAATACTACATAGCCTCGCAGTACATCGAAGGGCAACCTCTATCCGCCGTGATAAAAACGCAGGCGGTTGATATCGTGCAGGCTGTTCAATGGGTGGCATGTATCGCAGGTGCTTTGGATTATGCGCATAAGATGGGTATCATCCATCGTGATGTTAAGCCCCATAATATTATGTTGGATGGCGCTAGCCAACCGCAGCTTATGGACTTTGGGCTGGCGAAACGTGTAAACGACGATGCCGGAATGACGACCGAAGGCACCTTGCTTGGAACTCCCGCCTACATGTCTCCGGAACAGGCACGCGGAGAAACCTCGCAAGTAGGTCCACTGTCAGATCAATATGCGGTCGGCGCGATACTTTACGAGTTAGTGAGTGGGCAGCGAGCATTTGAAGGTCAAGCCCATACAGTTCTTACTCAGATACTGTGCCGAGAACCGACCTCGCTACGCTCGCTGAACGCGGATATCCCCAATGATGTCCAAGCAATCGTCGAAAAGGCAATGAGCAAGGATGCAAGCCGACGGTATGTGGACTGTCAGGCCATGGCAAGCGACTTGGAAAGTTGGCTACGTGGGGAATCAATTAAAGCTCGGCGTTCTACCACCTTCGAACAACTCAGGCGCTGGGGGCGCAGGAATCGGCAGTTAGCCATTTTTGCTGGCTTACTGTCCGGAGTAATCTTGCTTTCCTTGCTAGGCATATCCGCCGCGCTTATTCGCGAAAAGTTGGCCAGAGCAAATGCGGACCGGAATGAGGTTGAGGCGCAGAAGCAGACGGAGATTGCCAAACAGGAAAGAAGCATTGCTGAAGAGCAACGGTTGCTAGCGGAGAAGAGCAGTGCAAAAATGCGCAAGGCGCTCGCCGTTAGTCTTTTCGAACATGGAGTTCGGGAATATGAAGTCGGTGAAGAGCAGGGAGCATTGCGAGATCTAGTCCGTGGCTACGCTTTACTCGACGCCAGCGACCCGTTGCGTTCGGGATTCCAACGTATCATTATCGATCGTTGTCTTCGCGGTGGAAAACAACTATTACCTCCCCTAAGACACGACCAGGCCGTAACGTGTATGGCTTTGAGTCCAGATGATCGACTTATCCTTACTGGCAGTAGCGACCACACAGCTCGGCTATGGGAAGCCCATTCTGGGGTATTGATTGGACAGCCGCTACAACATCAAGGCCAGATTTCTCAAGTTGCGTTCAGCCCGAAAGGACAAATAGCTGCAACAGCTAGTTACGATAAAACGGCCGCAGTATGGGACATTAGAGACGGGAAACGAATCGGACCAGCATTGGACCATCGCGACAGAGTAAATGACCTGTGTTTCAGCCCGGACGGGCGGCTGCTAGTCACGGCCTGCGACGATGGCTCTGCTTTTGTTTGGGATCAAAGCTCTACGAGTTCCGCCCCATTAGAATTGAAACATGGCGGTAAAGTTCAGTTTTCCAAATTTTGCCCGCGCGGTGACGTCATCGCAACTAGTGGTAACGACGACCGCCTGATGTTGTGGAATGCCCGCACAGGGTCGCTCCTAGGAGAAGCTATCAAGCCTGGTGGACGCATCTTAGAAATAATGTTCAGTCCGGACGGCAGGGTCTTGGCAACAAAGGGCGATGATAGACGAGTTAGATTGTGGGACGTTGATAAACGAAAGTTAATCGGAAGTCCAATGGAGCATAGTCAAACGATAACGGGTTTGTGTTTTACGGAGGATAGTTCGAGACTGATCACGGGCTGTTGGGACAAACGGGTACGAATTTGGGATACATCCAACGCGAAACTGATCGAGCCGGGTTTGATTTGCGATCGATCGGTCATGCAGGTTGCAGTGAGCCAGAATGGGACTCGGCTGGCGACATCCTCAGGAAACACGATCCAGTTTTGGGATCTAAAAAACCTGCAGCAGATCGGGACCCCCGTACGTCATCAGCATTTTGTTAGCCAGTTACTATTTAGCCGTGACAACGAACGCCTCCTGTCGGCCAGCTTGGACCATTCCGCACATGTGTGGCGAACTGACGGGACAACTGCCAAAAAGCGAACAGTGCATTTAAATCCGAAGCTAATTGATGTTGCTTTGAGTCCCGATCAACAACGAGTAGCCATTGGTGACAGCAACGGCAACGCTACTCAGCTAGATTTGAAAGCGGGAAATCTGATTGGAGCTCCGATGAAGTATCGCCAGCATGTCCGTGCTCTGGCGTACAGTCCTAATAGCTCGGTCCTCGCGATTGGACACTGGGGTGCGGGTTTGGTAAAGCTTTGGGACGCTAAGACAAATTCTCCAACGGGCGTTCAAATGCCTCTAAAAGATACTGTCCACGGGATCGCTTTTAGCCCGAATGGTACATTGATCGCCACCGCGTGTGCGGATGGTTCCTTTAATATTTGGGACTCTATGACCGGAGAGTCAGCTTGGGAACCTTGGCCCCGTGCCGCCGGGGATGACCCTATTACTGCAGCGCGTTGTGTTGCATTCAGTCCCGATGGCCGGTTTGCAGTCGTTGGACAGGGTCAGGATGCACGTGTGGTGGATATCCAATCCCGGACCGCATTGGACCGAGCCTTTGTACATCAGAGCACCGTGATTTGCGTTGATTTTGGGCCGGATGGAACCAGACTCTTAACAGGCTCAGATGATCGCTCAGCGCGCCAATGGGATCTAATAAGCAGGCTTCCTATTGGTACTCCTATGCTGCATTCGTCTGAAGTAAAAGACGTTGCCTATAGTCCCGATGGCAAATCTATTGCAACCGCTACTCTGGATGGAAAAGTCCATGTGTGGGACTCCATCACTGGTGTGAAAATCTGTGAACCCCTTGATCATAGCGGTACCGTGATGGAAGTTGCGTTCACTGCGAGTGGAGAGCAGCTTATGACAGCCGTGCTCGGCGAAGGTGTCTTTCTCTGGAACATCACAGTTTTCCCCCAGCAAGCGTTTGTTGACACTGACTTGGACAAGGCCATTCAACTTTGGACTGGTCTGGTTGCTGACGCTGAGGGCAACGCACGTGAATTGACAGCAGCGGAGACTGACCAACTATGTAACGAGATGGCAGGTATGGACGCATTAACTGCTTTTCAATCCGATGATTTTAAAACTAGTCAAGAGTAGTCACTGCGCAGGAGCCGTATTTCGCACTCCCCACCAGAAAAGATCGCCAGTCAACAAGCGGCTAGTCTAGGTGAACTTCGCTAAAGCTTTGCCCATTTCCGCGGCTGACTGGAAGCGAACATTCGAGTCGGGGGCTAGCGCTCTTTTCAAAAAGGTCTGCATTTCTGCGGACGCTGTTCCATTCAGGCGCTGCACATCAATGGGCGAGCCAGCACGAATCCAAGCGGCGAACTCTTGTAGCGAATTTGCGCGAACCGGGAGGACGCCTGCTAACACTCGATAAACGCAGACTCCCACCGCGTACAAATCCGATACGGGACCAACTCGCTTCGAATCACTGAACTGTTCCGGAGCGGTATAAGCTAGTGTTCCGCGAAACTGACCAATGGCCGTCAGATCGGTGTGGCTGGCATCAGCGAATCGCTTTGCAAGTCCGAAGTCAGCGAGTTTAATCTGCAGTTTTTTACCGTGAATGTAGCCGAGAATATTCGAAGGCTTGACATCTCTATGCACAATTCCTTGTTCGTGCGAGTACTGTAGCGCTTCGAGCGTGCGGACACCCAACCAAGCCGCTGCGCGTTCCTTCTTGTTTTTTGGCTTCTTGTCGAGTTCACTTAAGATGTCGACTGCATCGATCCATTCCATTACTAGATACAGACCATCCTTCGCTACGCCAAACTCAATAGCTTGAACAATTCGAGGATGTCGCAAGTGCTTTAGCAGATCTGCTTCACGGGAGAAAACGGCGAGTGCGTCCGGCTCAAACTTGCCTGAATGTTTCATAAGCTTAATAGCAACTGGCTGGCTTGTCTTCGCATGATGCGC
>JBBSJZ010000380.1:0-6264 GCA_038256795.1 Pirellulales bacterium
AAATCTCGTAGCCGAGTGAAACTGTTCCCAGCATCACCCAGCCGTTAGCACGAACTCCCTGTCGAAGGTATCGGTCGTCTGGCCACTCGACCTTGCTTCCCGATTTAACGAGGACCCGGAATTTGCCGGTTCCATCGTCGGTCGGGTCGATAGCGGCTACCTGACCGCCAAAGGTTCCCACGGCGACACTCGGCCAACCTGAGAACTGGAGTGCTGGCCAGCCCTCAAATTGGAGTCGGACTTCGTCCCCCACGTGCACGAGTGGTAAATCATTGCCACGAATCGAGAGTTCCACGGCCTTTTCGGTCATCGTGGGGACGATGGTGAGTAAGTAGTCGCCTTCCTTCACCGCTTGACCGCCCGTGAACACGGGCAGCCGATGGATCGTGCCATCGGCTGGGGCTTTGACCACCAAACGATCGAGTTCGCCGAGTTTGACCTCAAGATCGCGAAGCTCCTTACGGATGGTCGCCGCTTCCCCCAGTGCGGCCTGCATCATCCCGCGCGCGGACTCGACTTTCGTTTGAGCTTCCGTCCGTTTCTGTTCTTGCTCGGCCCGTTTGTTCTCGAGATCCTTTTCGGCACCCACGATCTCTTCGCTGAGCGTGCCGAGATCCGCTTTCGCCACATCGACGTCTTTCTTGAGCATCTCGACCTCTTTGACACTCTTGATGCCGTCGGCGAGCAATTTTCGTTGCCGCGTATAGTTTTGTTCCGCTTGCAGCAATTTCGCCTCGTAACCGGGCTGGGCCATTTGTTTCGCAGCCAACTTTGCCTGAGCCGATTTCACCGCTTCTTCGGCAGCTTGCACGGCAAAGTCGCGGGCCGCTTCGTAACCCTCGACATTGAGTTCGTAGATTTGGACCTTGGACAATGCGGTATCGAGCTTGTCCCCAAGATCCGAACGACTGCGGCTGAGTTGCTCTTCTAAGTTGGCTGCCGAAGGTTGAATCTCCAGCAGCACATCATCCTTCTTTACCCGACTTCCGTCACCGAGTCCCGTGGCGATCGAGAGGATGATTCCCTTGGATGGAGACAAGACTTCTTGGACCCGCTCTTGCGGCGAGAATGCGATCACGCGCCCGGTCCCGGGTCCCGATTGTTGCCAAGGCAAAAAGCCCATCGAAATGCCCGCACCGCCGAGGAGAATCAGCACATAGAAAGCAAGCTTTCGAACACGACTGGTGGATTGGATCAGGCGAATTTGAGTTTCTAGCGGACGGGTCGCGTTGATGACGCTTCCGGCCGCCCGGAAAGGTTTTTTCGGTTGAGGGTCACTCATCAATACCACCTCGCTCTTCCATTGCCGTCGTCGTCGAGAACTCCCAGCGGTCGTCAAGCATCGCCGCCAACTCCGATCGATTGGTTGCCAATAACAAAGTCCACGGCCGCGGTTGAGCAATCAAGCTCGCGAGAATGATTCTCGCTTCGGCTCCGGGCAATCGATCAAGCAGCGAGTCGATCACCAATACTCCAGGCCGAGAGGCGATCGCTCGGGCGATCATCAAGCGGTCCTTCTGGCCACGAGAAAGCAACTCCGTACTCGTCGCCAATTGAGTATCCAATCCATCGGGCATGTGACGCATCACATCCAATAAACCCACCATGGCCAGCGCCCACCCGAGATCGGTGCCGGAGATCCGTTTCCGACCCAGCAAAATATTTTCTTTGATCGTTCCCGCAAAAATCTCGGGGTGCACCGCGTAACCGATGTGCTCGGAGGTGACGTCACGATCGAGCTCGCGAAGGTCGGTCCCATCCAAAGTCACAAAGCCCGATGTGAGCCGTTGACGTCCGACGACGGATCGCAGCAATAATGATTTCCCACTCGCTGTGGGGCCGACCAATGCGATCGCTTGTCCGGCCTCCGCGACGTGGTTGATTCGGTCCAAGATCGTGCCACCGTCACAGGTGAAACTCGCGTCGCGAATCTCCACGCGTTTGGGACCCTCGACCCACGGCAACACATCGGAACCGGACGTTTCTAAAGGTAGATCGAGCAACACGCCAATCTTGTCCACCGCCGCCATCAAATCATAGAAGGATTCCATTTGCTTGCCGAGCTTGGCAAACGCGCCGACGATCACGGTGACCACGAGTTCCGCCGCAACCAGCTGACCGAGCGTTAACTGGCCACTGATGACGAGGTAACCGCCCAGCGACAAGAGCGCCACCGATGCGATCGCATACAACATCAGCGCCGTCACGATTTGGCGCAGCAGCACCGCGAAGTGCTTGCGGCGGTAGTCGAGGTACTCGGACGCCAACTCGTCCACCCGCTGGGCGGCAAACGATTGTCCGCCGTGGAAACAAAAAGCCGTCGGATTCCGCACCAGCTCCTGCAACCAAGCGACCATCTTGTACTTGGCGACCGATTCATCCCTGGCCGTGCCAATCGCTCCGCGACCGAGACCGAAAATGATGATCATCATCAACAGCAGCAGCAGCACGTCGAACCCCAGCAGAAAGGGGTGGTAAAACGCGAGCAAAAGCATCCCCGTGACCGTGCTGATGACGAGCGCGATCCCATCGAGCAGGATCATCGAGACGACTTTTTGCACCGTCACGACGTCCATGAACCGGTTCACCAGCTCCGGACCATACTTTCCCTCAAGCCCGGCCGCATCGAGCCGAGGCAATCGTTCCCCAAGATCCACGGCCAAACGAACAAAGAAACGTCGCTGCACGATCTCCGCCACCAACGCAATCAAGACGCGCAGCGCCGCGGCAAATATTAAGAACGTGAACAGAATCGTGGCAAGCACGAAGAGTGGCTGCAGATAGCTGCCGAAAGCGACCGTGTTGACGAGCGCCTCCACCGCCAGCGGTGTTGCCAATGCCAGCACACCCGTCACGAACGAAAAAATCACGACCGATACCGCGTCACCATAATCCGGACGCAACATCTCAAGAAAACGCGGTAGCGGTTTGACTTTCGCTCCAGCAGCCATGCTCAAAAAACTCTCAAACGGATGATGTACCAGCTCTCATATCGAAAGTATCGACACTTCGGCCCCAAACTCCTAGGCCCAACCGGCCATTCCGCCTTGGCACGCCGATGAACGGAGGAATCATACCGCTTGGATCGACCCACTTTGGTTCCCAGACTCAGCCTAGTAATCCACTGCCGTGCTGGCTCCCGCCCGCGAAATCGACAATTATGAGGCTGAGCTTTTGAAGCATGGCGCACCCAGGCGGGAGCCTGGGTGGTCGGTTAATTTTATAGCGCCATTCAATTTATAAATAGTTTTGATAGAAAAACTACATTCGACCGCTCGTGCCCTTGGTCAATGCCATGAAGGCGGATTCGAGATCGAGTTGCTCTTCCGTGAATTGACGCAGTCGCACGCCCTGGGCAATGAGCAGTGACGGCAGCTCGGTGTAGTCCTCGACTTCAGGCTTGAGCACCACTCGCACGGCATCGTCACCCAGCTCGGTGCCCTGCACTTTTTCGTGCGTGGCAAGTAACTCGCGAATGCGATCGAGGTCGGCGCGATCCGCGGGTTGGACCACGAGCACGGTGTGCTGGCGAACCATCTTGATGACCTCGCTCACCTTGGCATTTTGCTTCAACTCACCCCGATCGATGATGCCGACTTTGTTGCAAACGTCAGCGAGCTCCGGCAGGATGTGGCTGCTGACGATGATCGTCTTGCCCATTTGGCCGAGTCGACGGAGCAGGTTTCGCATCTCAATGCGTGCCCGGGGATCGAGACCTGACAACGGCTCGTCCAGCAATAGCACCTGGGGGTCGTGGAGCAGTGTTCTCGCCAAACCGAGACGTTGGGTTTGTCCTCGCGAGAGCGTGTTGGCGTAGGCATCGCGTTTGAAGTCCAAGTCGACGACGTCAAGCATCTCGTCGACCCGTTTGCGTCTCGTTTCACCGTTGATGCGGTACGCCGCGGCAAAGAACTCGAGGTATTCGGTGACGGTCATATCGTCGTAGACACCGAAGAAGTCGGGCATGTATCCGACGAGTCGTCGAATTTCCTTGGGTTGCGTATGCACACTATGTCCGCACACGTACGCTTCACCCCAACTCGGTTCGAGCAGCGTCGCGATGATCCGCATCGTGGTCGTTTTGCCGGCACCATTGGGCCCGATGAAGCCAAACAGATCCCCGGGTTGGAGATCCAAATCGATGCTGCGGATCGCGAACGCGTCTCCGTATTTTTTCGTAAGGTCGACGGTCTTGATCACGGTCGCTCTGCTTCTTTGGACGAGTTTCCCTGGGGCTGACGCCCGAGGCTAAATGCTAACGCCACGACGTGGCTTAAAATGAGTACCGACTGGTGGTTTGAACGGGGATCACGAGCCGCAGCAAGGTCTGGCTGCTCGTTTCCGGGAACGTGCGTCGGCTCGATTCATCCGCCGCCGCGCTAGCATCGTACTGCGGCGCGATCGACAACCGACTCAGCGGCGTATCCAAGCGACCGATGAGCATGCAGCGGTCATCGACGAGCAAATGGCTCAAGTCGAGATCACCGAGCACCTCATGTTCCAAACGTGTGTAGCGGCGACCGCCGACCACCTCATGAAACATCAACATCTCCGCGACGCGATTGATCGATTGCGTGTCCGCCGGGTTCCACGCTTCCGTTTCGCTTGAACTCTCGACCGCCCGCTGGCGTGACAATTGCCATCGGAAATTTTTCTGACGCAGCGTATCGACGGACTCGACCGTAGCACCGGCACGAAAACGGGTCGGCAACAGATACGCCCAATTTCGATACACCAACATTCCGTCGAGTAAATCGAAGGGCAAGGGATTCGTCACCGAGCCTTCGAGGAGCTCACTGCCACGGCGTCGCTGGATATTCACGTCCGCGGGCAAGTTCGGCACAAACTCGTACGTCGCGCGAATGGACTTGCTGCTTCGTGGCGCGAGTGCGAGTCGGGAGATGATTGCGCCGAACTGGTCCGCTTCGTCTTGCAATTCGACCTGGTAGGTCGGCATTCGCGAATCGTCACCGACGATTTGAATGCCGCCGAGCGAGCGACCTGGATACCCAAACGGTGATAACAAACGCACCGGGATCGAGCCGGCCAATTGCCCGAGTGCCGGGGTCGATTCACTGCGCAGCGAAATTTGCCGGGCATCATGCGTGTAGAGATAACTCCACACCGTCCCACGACCAAATCCCGACGCCAAATCCATGTCGACGAACTCGACACGATTGCACTGGACCGCCGCTTCGTCGCTCGCGGTGCGCTCGCTCGTCGTTTCGGCTCTACCGCCCTTCGAACTCGCCGCGACCGGTGCGGATTGAGTGACGAGGAACCACGATAAACCGATCGCGACGATGGGAAATGTCAGCCATCCCAGCAGCGGGCGACCGAGCCATCGATTCACCAAGTAGTAGTCGAGCGGGCCGATCAACGCGATCAGCGCGAGCACAATTAGCGAGATGACGGAGAAGCGGACTTTGCGTTTGAGTGAGAATTGGTCCAGCGTCGCCTTGAGTTGTCCGGCCAAGTCACTGTAACTCGTCGACAGCGTTTTCTGGCCCGGTATCGCGTCGGCGGGAACGAGTAGATCACCGGTCAAACGCGTCACCAAATCCAAACGCTCGGGCCAAGCCGCGAACAACTCGGAATCCAGGTCCGCAGCGATCACGGTGACACGGCCCAGTCCGACGACGTAGTCAACCGCGATCGGTGTGCTGACTTTTCGCGTCGTGCGACCCAAGACGATGACCTGACCGAGATCCCGAGGCAGATCGACACCGACGAACGGCTCGAGTCGGACTTGGCTCGACGTGTAAGCTTCAAGCGCCGAGGGATCAATGGTCGTGGTATTGAGTTCACGAATTTCGGGGGGCAGCAACTCCGTGATCCACGCGGCCGACTCGAGAAGCTTCGGTGTCGACTCGCCGAGGGCTAGGATCACGCGGCCACCGCCGAGCAACCAGCGCCGCAGCGCCGTTTGCTGCGCTTGAGTGAACGAGGACAATACCGACCCGCCGCTACCGCCAATCAATACCGCATCGACGCCTTCATAACCGATCGACCGGCTCGGAAAGGCGTGGCTCGATTGAGGCCGCGTGACGGCGATGCTGGCCGGACGATTGAGCAACTCGTTGGCGCCGATTTGATCGATACCCAGCGGATCACCGACCACGATCACCCACGGCATTCCTCGCGGAATCATCGACGGGCCCTTCGCGGGAACACCCGCGACCGGGAAACGAGTCGACAACCAAGTCGCATCGTCGCTGCGAATCATGAGCGGCGCCGCCTCGCTGCCCGGGACTGCGTAGCCAA
>JBBSJZ010000381.1:0-6257 GCA_038256795.1 Pirellulales bacterium
ATGAATGATACTTTTACCAAACAGATTCGTGACGTCGGCTCGCGATTTCGATCGCGGCAATTTTGGCTCGTCTGGTGCACCGCTGCGTTCACGCTCGTGCTACTCGGAACGTTGCTGCTATTTCTGGCGTGGCGTGGACTCGTTCGCGGCGACCATGCGGCGACCGGATTGGCGCTAGCGGCATCCCTATTGTTCGCGATCGATTGGGTCGTGACGCAATTCAGCTTCCGTAACGCGAGGTGGATCGCGAACCAGATTGAGTTGGCTTTCCCGAATTTGAGCCAACGGCTGGTGACGGCAATGTCGTTGCTCAAACCGACCACGGGCTCCGATTGGCCACAACTCGGATACTTGCAATCGCAAGTCATTCGCGAAGCGCGTGACCACTCTCGCAAGCACGCTTGGACGCAAGCGGTCCCGAGTCGCTCACTTCGATTGGGCAAACTCGGCGGTATTGCTTCGACCGCAATGCTCGGGGTCGTGATGGCATTGCTCATCGCGGCGGACCCAGGCACCGCGTCCACCGCGCGGTTGCGGTCGTTACCGACGCGTGATGTGCTCGTTGAACCGGGTGATGTGGAGATCGAGCGGGGCAGCGGTCTGGCGATCACGGCGAGATTCGGACTCGATGTTCCGACGAATGTCGAATTGGTTGCGATGACGGCGAGTACCGAAGAGCGACGCGTGTCGATGACTCGCAACTTGGACGACCCGATGTTTGGCGTCTTTGTCACCGACACCAAGCAATCCTTCGATTATCAAGTCAGTACACCGATCTGGACGAGCGCTCCCTACCATGTCGAAGTCTTCGACTTCCCCGAGCTCGTGCGTGCGGACGCTGCACTCACCTTCCCCAGCTACACCGGTATGGGCGAGACAACAGTCGAAGATACCGTTCGCGTCTCCGCAGTCGAGGGCACCGAGCTCACGTGGAGCTGCACCGTTAACAAGCCGCTCGCGAGTGCCGTACTCGTGGACGAGAACGGCGAACAATCCCCGCTGCGGCTGACAAATGCGGTGACGCAGCGGTGGGAAGCTTCGTTCGTGGTTGATGAGACGAGAAGGTGGAGTTTGGAACTCGTCGATGCCAAGGATCGACGCAATAAGTTACCGATCAAGCTCACCGCGCGATCGGTTCCGAACAAACCCGCTCAAATTAAACTCGTCGGTGTCACGGATGCGACGGTCTCGCCGCTGCAAGAATTGCCACTCGCCGCGGAGGTGCAAGACGACTTTGGCGTCGTCCGCAGCGGGCTCGCGTTCACGTTCGGTGACGATGGCGAGCAGGAAGTTATGCTCGCAAAGTCACTGGTGGCGGGAAAGAAGCATCGCCTCGATCACTTGGTCGAGTTCGAGAGTCTTGGTGCGGTCCCCGATCAATTGCTGTCGTTCTATTTTTGGGCCGAGGACGTCGACTCGGACGGACAAGTTCGCCGCACGCTGAGCGACTTGTACTTCGCTGAAGTTCGACCCTTCGAGGAAATCTATCGTGAAGGGGAAACGCCGCCGGGAGGCCAGCCACCGCCACCACCGAGCCAGAACGCGCAAGCGGCTGAGGAGCTGCTCGAATTGCAGAAGGAAATTGTTACGGCGACGTTCAATGTTTTGAGAACGCTGCGGGGTAGTGAGCTGGATGATGCCGGTGCCCAGGATGTCGACGTGATCAAGGACTCGCAACTCGACGCCGCGACGCAGCTGGATGAATTGATGCAGGAGATCGGTGATGCGGCATCCAAAGAATTTGCCGCTGCGGCTCAGAAGTCGATGGCAACTGCGGCGGAAAAGTTGACCGAGTCCTCCGTCTCGAAGCAGCGTGGGACACTCGAGGCTGCACTCGCGGCGGAACAAGCGAGCTACCAGACGTTGTTAAAGCTGCGAGCTCGTGAGTTTGAGGTCTCGCGTCAACAACAGTCGCCACCCTCGGCCTCCTCCAGCGCTTCGCAAGCTAAGAAACAACAGAAGCTTGATGAGTTGGAACTCAAGAACGACGAAAATCGTTACGAGACTCAATCGCAAGCGAGCGAGACGCCGGAAGAGGCTGCGGCCAGTGAGACGCGCCAGATCTTGAGTCGCTTGAAGGATCTTGCGCGGAGGCAATCGGATTTAAACGAGCAACTCGCACAACTTCAATCGGCACTCCAGCAGGCTGAGGATGAAGCGGAGCAAGAAGAGATCAAGCGTCGCTTGGAACGACTGAGAGAACAGCAAGAGGAATTACTCCGCGAGACTGACGAATTGGCTGAGAAAATGCAGCAGTCCGGCAGCTCGCAGCAGCAGCAGCAGCTGCCCGGCGAGCCAAAGTCCGGCGAGCTAAAGCCCGGCGAGCAACAGCCCGGCGAGCCGCAGTCGCAAGAAGAACAGGAAGCGAGCGAGCAACTCGACCAGGCTCGCAGCAATGTTCAGCAGGCGACGGAGGCACTTCGCAACCAAGATGCCTCGGCGGCGCTTGCGGCCGGGACTCGTGCGGAACAGCAATTCGAGTCGCTGCGTGATGATTTTCGAAAACAGGCGGCTTCAGAATTTGAAGATGACGTCAAACAGATGCGAGATATGGCGCGCGAGTTGGAAGCGAACCAGCAAGAACTGACGGAGACGATTCAGGAAGAAAAGGCCGACAGCGGCGCGGGTTTGAGGTCGGACTCACCGGCGGGTGGAGCGACACAGGAGCGTCTCGAGAATCAACAAAAACAACTCGTGGAATTGATGGAGCAGATGCAGGAGACGGTGCAGCAGGCCGAGGCTTCCGAACCGCTGCTGGCTGAAAAGCTTTACGATAGCCACCGTACGGCGGTACAACAGGGCATCGAGCGGCAGTTGTCGAATATGGCAGAGTTGCAGCGGCGTGGAATGACACCGCAAGCTCAAGCTTTTGGCGAACAGGCCGGCGAGGGAATCTCTCAACTTCGTGAAGGGCTCGAAGATGCCGCAGCGTCGGTGCTTGGCGATCCGACGAGGGCACTCGAGCGGGCGCTCGGCGAACTCGATCAATTGACGCGAGACCTCGACGATGAATTGAAAGAGCAATCACCCTCACCAGCGGGCCAACTGTCGCCCGGTGATCAACCATCGCAAGACGGCCAGCCGCAACCGTCAACGCCGCAAGATGCTGCGCCCCCAATTCAAGCTGCCGGCGAAAGATTGCCGGGTGGGGAGGATCAGCAAGGTGACCAACGTCAGCCAACGCCGCAGAACCAACCCACCGACCCAAACCAAGCGTCCGATCCTGGTCAACAACCTGGTCAACAACCTGGCCAACTGGGCCAACTGGGCCAACTGGGCCAACTGGGCCAACTGAGCCAATCTGGCCAACAACCTGGCCAGCCGGGCCAACCTGGCCAGCCCGGCCAAGGCAACGAGCGTGGTCCTCAAAGCTTGCGTGGCGGAAACGGCGGGCCGATGCAATCGGTCGCGGCGTCAAGTCCATCGGCGGCGCCGATCGCGGGCGACGGTTTTCGTGAATGGACGGATGGACTTCGCGACATCGAAGAGATGCTGGACCAACCCGAACTCAAGTCACGGGCGGCGCAGATACGTGACCGCGTTCGAGATGCACGCATGGAGCAGCGACGCAGCTCGAAGCAACCTCAGTGGGACCTAGTCGAAGAAATGATCGCCCAGCCGCTGCGAGAATTGAAGGCCGATGTGACTCAGGAGTTGCTGCGACGAAGCAGTTCCAAGATGGCACCGGTTCCGATCGACCGCGATCCGGTTCCCGACGAGTTCGCGGGGGCGGTCAAGAGCTACTACGAAAGCCTCGGGAGCGACCGTTGATTTTCGCCGACATTCCTATCGCACAACTGACGCCGGCTTCGACGCCGATGCCCACACTCGATGGTGAACTCGTCTGGGGCGCCCCGGATTGGGGCGTGCCAACGCTCATTGTCGCCGTACTCGTTGCGGGGTTCGTGGTGTGGAGTTACAGCGTCCGATCGGTACCGAATTGGGTTCGGGTCATCGGCATCGCGTTGAAATTGGCGGCGGTCGCATTGCTGGCGATTTGTTTATTGCAACCGATGCGAAGCGGTACGCGGCCGGAGCCGATGTCCAACGTGTTGGCGATTGTGACGGACACGAGCGCGAGCATGAACGTGACGGCTAGCGCTGGCGGCGAGTCACGGGCTGAGCAGGTCGCGCACTTGGTCCAACAAGACAACACATGGAGAGACGAACTCGCTCAATTGTTTGAGATCCGATCGTATCGCTTTGATTCACGACTCGAAAATGTCGTGGACGATGTACCGCTCCAAAGCGAAGGTGAGTCGTCGTTGCTCGCGACGAGTTTAACGACGCTCGCCCAGCGGTTGACGGGGCGACCGATCGCGGCGGCGCTCCTTTTCAGCGACGGGAATGCGACCGATGTCAGCGACGCTAAAATTGATTGGAAACGAGTCGGTTTTCCCGTCTATCCCGTGATTCCGAGCGACGAACCGCCGATGGCCGATTTGACGTTCGACTCCGTCACGGTCACCCAATCGGATTTCGAGTCGGCACCGGTTACGATTGACGCGAGCTTGAAAGCGATCGCGATGGCTTCGCGAACAGCGACGATTGAACTTCGCGATGTCGAGCGTGATAAAGTTGTCGAAGCCCAAACGGTGACGATCCCCGACGATGCGACATCCGCTCGAGTTCGTTTTCGATTTCGACCGGAGAGTGCGGATGTCGGATTCTATCACTTACGAGCGACCGACCAGGATGACGTGGCGGAGCAGACAACGAGCCGAATCGAAGCGACGCGAATCAATAACGAGCGACTGGTCACGGTGCGCCGCAATCATGGTCCGTATCGCATTCTCTATGTGGCTGGGCGTCCGAATTGGGAATACAAGTTCATCCGCCGCGCATTGGATGCCGACGAAGAAATCCAATTGATCGGTTTGCTTCGCATTGCGAATAAGGAGCCGAAGTTTTCGTTTCGCGATTCCAACGTGACCTCGACGAATCCTCTATTCGCCGGCTTGGGTGACGAGGAGGAAGCAGCCCAGCAGTATGACGAGCCAGTGATTTTGCGACTCGGCGTGCGTGAGTCGGAAGAGCTTAGTAACGGTTTCCCCGATACGGCTGAGGAGTTATTCGCGTATCACGGCGTGATCCTCGACGACCTCGAGACCGAGTTTTTTACGCAAGACCAAATGCTGCTCTTGCGTCGATTCGTGGCTGAGCGCGGCGGTGGTTTGATGATGCTCGGCGGTCAAGAGTCGTTTCGCGGTGAGGCGTTCGCCAATTCGCCGCTCGGAGACTTGTCGCCCGTTTACACGGCGCCGCGTGACAGCCGGTCCGGCGAGGAGGCGTTGCGATTCGAGCTCACGCGTGAGGGTTTGCTGCAACCATGGGCGCGCTTGCGAGAGACTGAGGCGGCCGAGTCAAAACGTCTCAAGTCCATCGCACCCTTGAGAACGGCGAGTTCGGTGGGCGGCGTTAAACCCGGTGCATCCACGCTCGCCAAGGCCACGACCAGTGATGGTCAATCGGTCCCGGCCCTCGTGGTCCAACGTTTCGGAAACGGACGCTCGGTCGCGGTACCGCTCGGCGATTTGTGGCGTTGGTCGATGCGTCGCAATCAAGAGGATCGCGAGGATCCCGAACAGGCTTGGCGGCAATGGATGCGTTGGTTGGTCGGCGAAGTTCCGAAGCGAACCGAGTTGTCGGTCGATGCCAGCCGCGATGCATCGCAGCCCGCGAAGATTTCAGTCTTGGTTCGCGACGAAATGTTCAAACCGCTCGATAACGCCGATGTTCAGCTCGATGTCCAGCCGCTCGCTGGGACGTTAACGACGATCAAGGCCGCGGCTGATCCCGAGCGTCCCGGATACTACATCGCCGATTACTGGACCAAGCAAACCGATGCCTTCCGTGTGACCGCCAGAGTCGCTGGAAATGACGGCGATAAACTGCCGTCGGATGCGAGCGGTTGGGTCAGTGAACCGAAAGCGGCGGAGTTCGAGCGACTCGCGACGAACCGCACTTTGCTCGAAGATATCGCGGCACAAACCGGTGGCCGAGTCCTGAGGGATAACGAGCTGGACGCGTTCGCCGAGGAGCTGCCCCGGCAAAAGGTACCGGTGTCCCAGGTGTGGATTTACCCGATCTGGCATCGCCCCTGGGTGATGCTGTTGGCTCTCGCGTGCCTGTGTAGTGAATGGGGACTTCGTCGCTGGAAAGGGCTAGCATGATTATTCGCAATGGGTTTCTCGCCACCATGGTGCTGTTATTGTGCTTGGTTCCCGCACCGATCGCATTCGCCAACACGCACATGA
>JBBSJZ010000382.1:0-6234 GCA_038256795.1 Pirellulales bacterium
AACTAGCAACTAGCAACTATTTCCTTACCGGCATCGTGGGGGTGATTCCCTTCAAATCCGTCCACAGAGTGCCTTCACCGGCGTAGAACAATTGCAGCTCGAGATCTTCGGGCAGCTGTTCCGCGAATTGCCACTTGTTGTAGGCTGCGGGACTTCCGAAGGCCTCGACGGCGAGCCGAAACTTGTCCGCTTCGGCCTCGCTCGACATCTGCTTCGACGCCGCCTCGGCGCGACCGAGCGTGATCGTTTTCTTCGCGTCAAGTTCAGCGGATTGGCGATCGATGACCGCCACCAGTTGTTTCGTGGTGGCTTCGATTTCGCTCGCTTCTTTCTGACCTTCGGCGAGCAAACCGGCCTTCATCCGATCGGTATCGGCGCGAACGCGTTCGGCTTCGAGTTCGACCTTGCGTTCCGCTTCACGCAAATTGGCTTCGATGCGAGCCGTTTTCGTTTCTTCGTCACGAGTGAGCCGCAATTCATCGGAGACATAACCTTTTTGAATCGGCTCACGCACTTCTTGAGGAATATAAATGTGCCGCACCAAACCGTAGAGCAATGTCAGGTGTTTCTCCGCCAAGACGCGTTTAAATTCTTCACTCACGGACGTTTGAAACCCTTCGCGGGAAGCACCGACGAGTAACTCGACGGCGCCCATCTTGGAGCCATTGTTGCGACAAATACTCTCGCTTTGCGGTTCGATGACTTTCTTCTCAACGGCGTCGAGGTTGCCGAACAGACGCACGATTTGAGCCGCGTCGCGGGGCATCACACCCCAGATCGCCGAGAAGTCGAGCTGGATATCAAAACCGTCATTGCTCGGGAAATTGATTCCGGTCCCAGCGATCGCCATCGGTTCGTCTTGCGCATCGTGAATCGGCACCCCATTGGCATCGACTGACTCTTGGACCTGAATACTCGACTCCATGAAGCCAATGTTCAAGATGTCAACTTGCTGCTCTTTCGGATTGATCGGATACAAACCGGGTTGCAGTACCTTGTCTTGAATCCCAGCGGATAGGCCCAACAAGGGGTTGCTCGCTTGCATCGTGACGACGCCGACATAGCCCGCCGGGATCTCGACCCAGCCGCTCGTCTTGTCTTGCCCGCCCACCTGGGTCACTTCGCGTTGGACTGTCTTGAATTCGTACGCATAGGGGTTGGCGCGATATCGTCCCGGGCCAAATACCTTGCGGAGAATCCCCTGGTGCTTGGCGTGGTTATCGCCTTCGAGGTCACCGTCGACGAGGAACTCACCGGCGGGCAAGTAGGCACCAATTTTGCTAGTCACGACGCCGATTTCACCCGGACGAATCACGACGTCCGGAACGATGCTTCGTTCCCAGTAGATCGGATTATAAAAGTGCCGTCCGGGCCCTCGCATCTGTTCATGCACGCCGACTTCGTTTTCGCGTGATAATCGTCCCGGCTCGGGCTCGCTTGCGGGCATCACCAGCGGCCCCTTGTAACGCAGCAGCAACGAGTAGCCCTCGGGCACGTAGACGCGACACAAGAACCACTGGAAGCAAAAGAACAAACCGAGGATCAACCACAAGGCACTGAACGCCAATCCGCCCCACGATTTAGCTTGACGAAAATTCATGAATTGTCTCCCGAGATCTCGGCTGGGGTGGATTCTTTGACCGAGTTTTCTGTCGGTACCATTTCGCTCTCCGTCGCTTTCTCAGCGACTCGCTTGACGGGTGAAGTGGCCGGCTTCGATTTCGTCGCCATTGCCTCCTCGTCGTTGAACTCATTGAAGATGTTCATCAACGGGCTGTCCGCAGTGTTGACCATCATCTTGCGGAAGCTCGGCGCCATCTTGCGAAGCATGACCCAGCGGGCGTATTCATCGCCACTACCGCTATACGCTTCCACCGCTTTGGCCCAACCGGCGGCTTCAGCTTCGTTCTCGAACCCGATCACATCCGCCGCGGCTTGACCCTTGGCGGTGATCGCTTGGGCTTGATCTTCGGCGGCGGCAAGCTCCGTCTCGGCAACGGTCTTGCGCTGCTCAGCACCGATGACGGCGACTTCTTGTTCGCGCTGGGATTCCGTCGTTAGAGTCACGACTTCCCGTTCCGACTCAACGAGCGCTTGCTTACGCGCGACGAGCTCTTGCTCGATTTTGAGCTGTTGCTCGCTCATTTGCTGCTCAATTTGCTTCAGGTACTGATCGGCCTGCTGCACCGCGATTTGACGCTGGCGAACCGGTTCGGCAATCTGTTGCGGAGGCGAGATGCGAGTAATCAACGCCTGGACGATCTCGATGCCTTGACGTTTGCACGTTTCCTCCAGCGTCTTTTGGAAGTCCTCTTGGAATTGCAGTCGTTTCTCACCCAGGATGAAATCGCGACCGGAGTGATCGCTACCACGCAATCGACAGAACGAGCGGGCATTGGGCAGAATGATTTTTTGGATGATCTCTTCTTCCACGCGAGCGTCCAAGCCGTTGTCGTTCGTCGAATCGTTGTACGTCACAAAGACTTCCGCAGCACGCTCGGGATCGACGCGAAACTCGATGCGTCCATCGAGCTTGACCCAGAAACCGTCACGACTCGGGAACCCCATCTCACCGCCGGTATTCAGATTGAAACGTTGGCTGCGGCAATCAACGAGTGAAATTCGCTGGACATACGGATTGATGTAATAGACGCCGGGATCGAGCGCCTCGAGCTGGACGCCGCGTTTGCCCGTTTCCACAATCAATTCATTGGGATCATCGGCGAACGGTGCGGACAATAATGCCACGACGCCCTTGAAACCGGCGGGGATGACGACGGGCTCGTGCAATTCGATGAGCTCGACATAGTTGTCACGATCGATATTGGGCTTGGTGCCTGCCTCATAGACGATCGCGTTGAGCGGGTAACGTCCCGGCCGCAGCACTTCCGCGGCAATGCCTTTCTGGTCATCCGTCATCGCGATCAAGTTGCCATAGCCGAGGTCGTCGCCATAGAGCCGGATGCGAACGCCGAGTTTGCTCTCGGGAATTTCGACTTGGGGTACAACATCCCAATCCCAATTCCAAGGATTGTAAAAGTACCGTCCTTCGGTCAGCACCTTTTCTTGGATGCCCTTGAACTCGCCAAAGTTGGCGACGGGGACAATTTCGACGGAATTAGTGATCTCCGCGCCAGTCTTTTTAGTCAGCACCGCGATCATGCGGCTGGGCACTTCCACCTTGCAAAACATGAACACCCAAAAAACGAAAGCAAACACCGAAGCGACGGCGAGCAATACCAGTCCGCCGATCGCCCCCGATGACGATATTCGCCGCAACATTTCGTCGCGCAGATCGTTGGAATCGTTAGTTTTATTGGACACGCTCGTCACTCGCCTCGCAGAAGAGATCGGTTCATACCACAGCTAGGGGCACTGAAACGTTAGCACCGGGGGCGCGGTTGTGCATGAAAAAATCGTGCTTCAGCGAATTTAGTGGTAGATCGTCAAAACAACGATGATTTTCTGCTTCCGAAGACATCCGAGCCGTGGCCGAACTCGTTCCCCACGTTTCGTGGAGTGAGTGCGAGGCGGCCTGCTTCGTCCCCTGTCCCTGCACCTCGGTGGGGGAAGGGTGCGGGGACCGCACGAACGTCGGACCCCTATTTCCGAGCCGACTCTTTTCAAGGACTTCAGTTCGATCACGCAGAGCGCGAGCACAACCAACAATCAAGTCGTCGCTTTATCGAGCGATTATCCCGCTCAAAGTTTCCATGGTTTCCTTTTGACGTTGCTGGACAAATTGTTGTGCCATCAATGCTTTGGATTTTGCTGCGACCGGATCTTGCGCCATTGCCAACACCGCTGCGGGAAGTCGTTTGATGTCGGCTTCGTTGTCGAAGTCGAATAACCAATCGTCGAGACCAATATCGCGCCACATCAACCCCTTGCTCGTCTGTTCAGGCCATCGGCAAACGATCGCGGGGATGCCGTTGCCGATGCACATGATCGGCGAGTGCATTTCGTTGCCGAACAATCCCGCGCTGCGAACGTAGGTCGAGATCGCTTCGCCCGTGAGCCAGTAATCGGGTCGCCAAACGACACGTCGCTTGACGTCATCCGGCAATGGGTCATAGAGCATCTCCTTCCCCACCGCCATTTGCGTTCGATCCTCGGGACAAACGAGTACTTTCAAATCCGTTTGTTCAACAACGTCGATGATCGCTTGCCGATGTGGTGCGTGATCGTGTTCTTTCAAAGCTTCGTTGCGAGCATGCTTGACTTCGTCAAACGCAGCCTTCTTTTCAGGAATGTTCCAATAGGGCGTGTATCGAAGTCTGGGTATGCAACAGAGGAACTTACCTACTTCCAACGCGTGCGCCTCGAGAAAAGCAGAAGCCCTGGCCTCGTCGCGCAAATCCGTCCCGAACGCGCCGTCGGGACCAAACTCCATCACGGGACTATTGCAACCGCGATTCTTCGCCAATTGCATGGACACCGAATCACGAAAGAAGACGAATGCTGCTCCATCGAGGACGTTGATCGTGGATGCGAAAACATCGTCGGGCGTGGGCCGCGTCGCCGAGGAACTTTGCACCGAAAGGGTAATCCCGTAAACACCATACGGTTTGCCAGTCTCGGTGCTCCATCGCACCACATCGCGCTCGGCAACGAGGGACGGCCCCGAACCGTGCAGCAAGAAATCACAATCTTCGAATGCCGACTTTAGCGCCTCGCCACCTTGAATAATCTTGAGATTGGGAAAACGCTGTTCGAGCATCTCCTTGACGCCATGATCGACATGACTGGGCCACAAAGTGACGTCAGCCTGTGGCAGATACCGCTGGAGAATAGCCAGCACACCAGGCGTATGTGCGATATCGCCAATGTTGACCGTTTGCCACGACGAACGCAACAGAATTCGCGGCGCGCGTTGCTTCTCCGCCGCTCGGATCGCTGCCGTGGTCAGCGTCGCCGCAACGGCAGTCGAAAAAAATGCTCGTCGATCCATGGGTGCCTACTCCGATTCGTAAAGTTAAAAGTACGTGTGTTTGCCGATTGGGCAGAGATAGTTTAGTCTTCGTGATAAGAAATTTGTCGAAGTTGATCCTGACGAAATTCGGATCGCGAAGGGTGTTGCAATCGGCGGCGGAGTCGGATTGGCGACAGCGATCGACTGAGCTGCTTGGCTGATTTACTTGGGCGTACCGTTTTAGCTCTCCTACTCGACGAAGTGCCCGTCGTCGGTAGCTTTCAGAACCGGCGGCTATCATCTTACCGATCACCAATGTTGGTTGCGCCGAATCACTACCGCACACCTGCTTGAATTCCTGAAGAACCAATGAGTTGGCTGCGGCAAGAATTTCTGTTTGTTGAGACCAAGACAAACGGAGGATTGCAGTAAGCAATCTCGGTGATTCAAAAATTCTTGACGGTGCCGAGAATTTTTGTCGGACTTGCGATTTTACCAACGATCGATGTCGAGGCACGCGAAGCGCATTTGCCGCATTTTCCAGACTTTAGGTAACGAAAGGGCTTTCATTTCTGGGAATGCCAACGGCAAATCTGTCGCCAGTTCCTCGACGACAGCATCGCCCCATTTCACAGCCTCCTGTTACTGAACAATCTCGCGGCCAACGCTCTAGGTAACTATTCAGCCTTGTGTGGCATCGGTGGCAAGTTTCCGGTTGCCGCGTAGAGGGCGAGCGCTTCGAGGATCGTCGCCAGTGGTTCACGACCGCGAAGCCGAAGCGTGCGAAACACCGTCATCAATACTGACTGGGTCAATGCACCGCGTTCACTGTGGTTGCAATAGCTGTTCTTGCGAATCATCACCGCCGGACGAATCGCTCGCTCGCCAGCATTGTTGTCCGACGGAACATCATCGTGCCACAAAAACGTCAACAACTCATTGCCGTACTTCAACAGACGCTTCGCCAGCCTTGACGCATCGGCTTGCTGCCAAGATTCACTGCCCAGTTTTGCCAAGCGACCTTCCAAGCGAGCGACCGACATGTCGTAATCGGGTTCGGCAAGCTCCGACCGCTGCGACTGCAACTTCTTCGCATCGCGATACACGCCTATTAACCGACGTGAAAATGATTTCCACTCCGGATCATCCGAATGTTTCTCACTGACTGCCGCAGCATCGCGAAGCAAGTGAGGCCAACATTTCTGTTTGTCGGCGCAGACGACCGCGTCGTACGGAGACCAGAAATCGGTGATCAACGTGCCTTCAAATGCTTCGACGAAGAACTTCTGCAAAGCCGGAGAACCGCGACTGCGATCGATCAT
>JBBSJZ010000383.1:0-6213 GCA_038256795.1 Pirellulales bacterium
ATCGTCGCCCCGGTCGCTATTGGACCCACAATGATTCCGGCGACGGCCCACGATTGTTTGCGTTCGCTGCGCGCGGTCACCGTGTCGGCGAATGTCGATTGCCTGGGACGACGTCCGTGGATTGGGAAGACATGGCGTCGTATCGCGATGGGGATACGGCTCGACTCGTGGTGGCGGATTGCGGAGACAATTCTGCGGATCGAACAGCGATCCAACTGTATTTTTTTGACGAGCCCGATCCGGATGCGGTGAGTGTCGTGTCGTCACCGACGACGGTGGTGCTTCGGTACGCGGACGGACCACGCGATTGTGAAGCGATTGCCGTTGATGTCGTCCGCCGAAACGTGCTGCTCGTGACCAAGAGTGCGATCGGTTTGGCGGGCGTCTACACGATCGACTTGCCGGGCCGAGAACAAACCGGTGACTCGACCTCCTTCGACAAAGCCACGCTCGGCAAGACCACGCACGTGACGGCAATTCGTCAATCCACGCTGGCACTACCGATGGTGACCGGCGCGGACATTGACGCCGCGACAGGTGATATTTGGCTGGGCAATTACTTCACGGTGTTTCATTTCCCTTGCAAGGATCGTCGGCTTTCCATCGCTGCACAACTCGGCCAGCTACCGGCGTCGTTCGATATGCCCCAATTGAAACAAATCGAGTCACTCGCAGTCGACGCCGACCAGCGGGTTTGGGTCACGTCGGAAGGCTCACCGGCATTTTTGGCTGAAGTCAGTCTCGCCGCGCAGACCGGTTCATTGAAACCCGAATAGTACGAAGGTGAAGGTCGTCTTACAACATGTTGGAAGTTGAACAGAAATACTGGATCGATAATCTCGAGTCGCTCGAGCAGCGACTGCGTGAGTTGGCCGCCACTGCGGGTCCGATCGAGCAGCATGCGGACGAATACTTCAATCACCCCACACGCGACTTTGCCGAGACCAAGGAGGCACTGCGCATTCGCCGTGTCGATGGCGTCGCACACATCACGTACAAGGCACCAAAGCTGCCGGGAGCGGTAAAAGCTCGCGAGGAAATGGAGTGGTGTCTGAGCCCCGGCGACGCCGACGGATCACTGACGTCGCGGCTCTGGCTCACGCTCGGCTTTCGCAGCGTCGCGGTGGTCAAAAAGACTCGCCGAACGTATTCATGTCCCAGCCTCGGCGGTGACTTATCGATCACGATCGATAAGGTTGTGGGCGTCGGCTTGCTCGCTGAGGTCGAAGTGGTGATCGACGATCCCGCCGAGGTCGAAGCGGCTCGACGACGAGTCGAAGTCGCTGCGAAACAGTTGCGATTGCATCGGGTCGAGCCTCGTAGCTACCTGGGTTTGCTGCTCGCCGAGGGAATCAAGCCAGTAATCTTGACTTGATCGCTAAAGTTCCATTAAATTGAGGTGTTGTCAAAAGAACTGTTTCCGTGCCCCGCTGGAGAATTACAGATGTTGAAAAAAGTGCTGAGCTGCGTTGCCGTGATGTTGGTGGCTTGTGCCACGGTCGTCGGTGGCGATGTCAATCTCGAGGGTGTCAAGTGCATCGTCGCGCCGAAGGATGCCCTGGCTAGCAAGTCGGCTGAATACAAGGACGCGAAGGTTTACTTCTGCTGCGGTAATTGTGCTGGCAAGTTTGCAGCCGAGCCCAAGAAGTTCGCTGAGAAGGCCAACGCTCAACTTGTCGCGACGAAGCAATACGAACAGAAGGCTTGTCCGTTCAGTGGCGGCGAACTGGATCCTGAGACCGCGATCAAGGTTGCTGGCCAAAAGGTGTCGTTCTGCTGTGCCAATTGCAAGGGTAAAGTCGAAGCCGCCGAAGAAGCCAAACAGGCCTCCCTCGTGTTCAACGACAAGGCTTTTGAAAAAGCTTTCAAGAAAGTGGCTGCCGAGTAATCAAGGGCGTATGCCCCGCTGCTAATCATGCCGCGATGGGCGATACGGAAAAGCACTTTCTTAGTTGCAAGCAAGACCGGGAACCCGACCAGGGATGCCGTCATCAACGGGGGACTGTTAGAAACAACCAGTCCCCAAGTTGATCATCAAGGAGCTGATGCCAGTCGCATGGCTCCCGTGAGCGTCCTTGTCAGGATCACCGAATTCTGGAAAGAAAAGTCACCGTGTTGACGAGATGCCAAAACACCTGGTTTGATCTCGATGCTTTCTTCACTTCGTGTGATGTTTTCTCGGCTCCATCAAAATCTCCACCCGAGATGAATCTGGATCCATCCATGACGCACTCGGCCGCAGCAAAGTCAGTAGGGCGATTCTCATGTCCGGCAACATCGAATCAAAAGCGATTTAACGCACGATTGATTTCGACTTCCGCTCGCGGTGCTGGCGGACCTTGCTTCGCACGGTTCGCCGGTTCACTCCCAGCTTGCTGGCTAAGAGATCATGGCGTCGTACTTGGTGATAGACCTGTGACGCATATCCAGGCCAGGCGTATTCCGTGCCAAAGTTCCGTTGGATCCAATCGACCGATTCGCAAGCCAGAGCTTCAACCTCTTCCCTGACATGCCGCAGCAGTCGCGCGGCGATGAAGCGAGTCAGTTCATACAGATCCTCCGGGCGATCGACAAGCTACGTACGCAACGTGGGTGTTTGAATCCGATCTGTACACAAACGGTAGTACAAGTCCTCACGAAAGCGTCCATCTTGAATTTCCAGCTCCAAATTCCGATTGGTAGCCGCGATAAACTTGCCGTCGAAATTGCGTGCTTTGCTTTCGCCCACGCGTGAGTACTCCTGGGTCTGCAAGAGGCGTAGCAGCTTGACTTGAATCGACGGTTCGAGTTTGCCGATCTCATTCAAAAAAACGGTTCCGTGCTTGCCGCAGACTTCCAGCCAGCCTTGGCGGTCACCATTGCATCGGTTCTATCGCATCGTCACCATGCCGCTCGGCACGAACGTTCAATGGCAACACAACAGTTCTTAGAACGCAACCAGTAGGGGCATATTTGAGAGGGTAAACCGCCGATCCAATCACACATTCATTCCTCTCAAGGTGCAGTATGTCTTCAGCCCCATCCCGTCGTCTGCTCAAGCAAGCAGCACTCCTTCTCGCTTTGCTTATTCTGGTCTGGCTCGGGCATCAAACCTGGCGACTGTGGCAATTCAATCATTTGTTTGAACCGGACCGGATCGTGGAAAACTTCCGCACAATGCCGGAGTTGTTCAATTCCAATCCGATCCGCAACACCGGCCCGGTCGATGAACTGGCGAGTGCGCCGCAGGCGCTGCCGAAAGATTTCAGCTTCGACGGCAAGCAGCTCGCTATCAGCGACTGGATCCGCCAGTCCGGCACTACCGGTCTGGTGGTGATGGCCAATCGCAAGCTGGCGTTCGAGGAATATTTCCAAGGCAATGATGCAAGCACGCAGGCTATCTCCTGGTCGGTGGGTAAGTCGTTTGTCTCGGCACTCATTGGCTTTGCGCTGGCCGATGGTTCGATCAAAAGCCTGCAAGAACCGGTGGGTGACTACGTGCCGCTCCTCAGGCAGGGCGGCTATGCCGATGTGTCGATTCAGGATGTGCTGGAAATGTCCTCTGGCATCGACTTCAACGAGGACTATGCCGACCCGGACTCTGGCATCAATCAACTGGGGCAGGAGATCTTCCTCGGCCGTTCCACCAACAAGTGGATAGCCAAGTTGGCCAAAGCCAAACCCGCCGGCACGGAAAACCATTACATCAGCGTCAACACACAGGTGCTGGGCATGGTGCTCGAAGCCGCCACTAAGCAGAAACTGGCCATCTACATGGAGCAAAAGCTCTGGTCCCGGCTTGGACCGGACGGCGATGCGAGCTGGCTGACGGACGCCCATGGCACCGAGTTGGCCTTCGCCGGCCTCAACGCGCGTACCCGCGACTACGCCCGTTTTGGTCAGCTCTATCTGGACGAGGGTCGCAACCTGAAGGGTGAACAGCTGTTGCCGGCGCAGTGGATACATGACTCGGTGACGCCGCGCACGGCTTACCTGAAACCTAGCCGCAGCATGCGGTTCGGCCAGCCGTCGCTGGGCTACGCTTACCAGTTCTGGGTTCCGCAAAGTGACGAGGGCGAGTTCATGGCCATGGGCGTCTACGGCCAGTTCGTCTACGTGAACCCGGCACGAAAAGTGGTGATCGCCAAAAACTCCGCCTACATCAACTACAAGATCGATGGCGACCGCATGGAGTACGAAACGCTGGAAGCCTTCCGCGCCATTTCGCGGCAAGTCGGTGCAATCGACAACTGACTTACGGCCGGAACAAGCTGCGGTCACTTCCCGAAGCTGAGCGAATTGACAGCGACTCGACCGATATTGAGTGCCAAACGGACCACGACAACGAGCACCTTGTCTCCCGTTCGATGCGTCACACATGCGGCGCGGGGCCGGCGATGGCAAACAACACGTCAAGACGGTCCAGACCGCCATGCGTCAAGGATCGATCACGCTCACGACGGACACTTACGGGCATTGGTTCTCCGGGCCAGGCCGAGCAGGCACCCGTTACGATAGTTGGGGTGATGAGCGGGCGATTCAGGCTGGAAGTAATGCAGCCAAGCGAACAGGATGAATCAGGGCAGCTTTCTCGAAGCGGGTAGGTCAGGTAGAACATTGAACCCGTCACATATGGCGTGCAGAGATGGTGCCGAATTTGTCACGCAGATGAGTTTGAGGGACATGGAAACCGGCGGAAACATACGAAACCCCGTAATTGACGGGACGCCCAGGTGGTGGAATTGGCAGACACACAGGACTTAAAATCCTGCGGAGGGAAACCTCTGTGCGGGTTCGATCCCCGCCCTGGGCACTTCTTTTTGGATCGCCGCGGTGTAATTGGGTTGATGACGGTTGAAGAACAATGAGCGATGAGCCGGCGGCGCGTGAACCGGGTGCTCAGCTCGCTCTGAAAATGCCACCGGCTGGATGGTGGTTGGCTCGGTTCTGGGCCGCATCGTTGCTTTGCCTCATTGCAGTAACTTGGCCCCTGTGGAGCTGCGGAGTGTGGGGGCTACGCGGGAACGAATATCCCTCCGTCGCGATGCTCCGAATGAGCGACGAGGCGCAGTTTGGCTTATCGTGGTTGGCTTTGGTGGGCATCGTGACGTCGTGCTGCGGCGTGATCGTGTGCCCGCGGATCACCGCGACTTGGTGGGTTATCTCCGCTTGCTTGTTCCTTTCGTTCGTGCTGGATCAACATCGGCTGCAGCCGTGGGCGTATCAAGCGGCGATCTTCGGTGTCGTATTCGCCAACATGCCTTGGGGAAACGCTCGTCGGTGGATGATGGGGTTGGTCGCGAGCATCTACATTTATAGTGCGATCGGAAAATTCGATTTTCAATTTGCACACACGGTGGGCCAAGACTTTTTAGCGCCGGTACTGGATCTGGCGGGCATCGATGCCAAACTCAGTGAACGAGCCAAGGTGTTGCTGACGCTCCTCATGCCGACGATCGAGTTGCTAGCCGGCTGCGGCGTTTGCTTGCCGTGGACCCGTCGGCTGAGCGGCTGCATGTTGATGCTGATGCACGGTGGGCTCGTGCTGCTGCTCGGACCGTGGGGACTCAATCACAGCTTCGGTGTACTGCTATGGAATCTCGTGCTCGGCGTGACCGCGTGGGAATTGTTTGTTCGTCGGCACACGACTCATGAATCTGAACCGATGATTGATCGGATTCACGTGGGTGTTTGGGTCGCGAAGGGCTTGGTGATCATGGCAATCCTGATGCCGCTCGGCGAGCGAAGTGGTTACTGGGATCACTGGACTTCATGGGCGCTTTATTCACCCCACAACAGTCGCGTCAAAGTTCAAGTTCATACCTCGATCGCGGACGCGTTACCGCCATCCCTTGGGATCCCGTTTTCCGAAGTACGAGATTGGATTGACGTCGACTTGGACGAGTGGTCGCTGCGGTCACGTGGAGTACCGATTTATCCGCAAGCGAGGTACCAGCTCGCGTTGGCCACCAAGCTCGCAGAAAACGAAGGGGCCGGTAATGGCGTACGAGTCATTGTCCAAAGCGTCTCCGACCGCTGGAGCGGAACGCGTCGCGAGCAGTATGCGATGGGCGTTCAGGAGATGCGGAAGTTGCTGGACAGCTATTCGCTGGCGGCTGGTTCGCGTTATTCGAACGCGGGATCGCTCAACAAGTCTTGGAAGATTCGATAGGGACCGTTTCGCTTTCTCCAATCGCTCGCATCAACACTGGGGGCGCGAAAGACTTCTTGATC
>JBBSJZ010000384.1:0-6190 GCA_038256795.1 Pirellulales bacterium
ATGAACTGGGCACTGACCTTGCTGACCGAAGAAGAAATCGACAAGGAAAAGAAGAAAAAGGAAGAGGAAGAAGCCGCGAAGATTGCCGCCAACGATTCTGTGACCAAAGCGGAAGATGCCAAACCCGAAGATGACCAACCGGAGGCGGCCAAACCGGACGACAAGACCGCGGACGCCGAGACGGAGAAAGCCGAGTCGAAGGACATCACCGATTTGCTGGACGGCATGCCGGAATGGTTCGTCGGACCGCTGCTCGCCGATTTGGTTTCCCACGAAGTCGGACACACGCTCGGTTTGCGCCACAACTTCAAAGCATCCGCCCTGCACACGCTCGCGGATATCAACAGCAGCAAAGTCAAGGGCGTCAAACCGTTCACCGCTTCGGTGATGGACTACACGCCAATCAACTACCGGCTCGAAGCGGGCGAAGTCCAAGGTGATTACGCGATGATCGATATCGGTCCCTACGATTTCTGGGCCATCGAGTATGGATACACCTTTGAGGACAAGAAGTTGCCCGAGATCCTCAAACGATGCAGCGAGCCAGAACTCCAGTACGCGACGGATGAAGACACCGGCGGTCCCGATCCGCTGGCCCGTCGTTATGACTTCACCGCAGATCCGCTCGATTATGCCGCCGAGCAAACGAAGTTGATCAACGTGTATCGCAAGCGAATTTTGGAAAAGTTCGTCAAGGACGGCGATAGCTGGGCCAAAGCTCGCCGCGGCTACGAGTTGACGCTCGGCTTGCAAACCCGCAGCGTCAGCATGATGGCGGGCTGGGTCGGCGGCGCCTTCGTCAACCGTGACAAGAAGGGAGATCCCGGTGATCGTCCGCCAGTCGTCGTTGTCCCCGCTCAACAACAGCGTGCCGCGCTCGACTTTGTCATCGAGACCACTTTCCGCGACGACGCGTACGGGTTAACTCCCAAGTTGCTCGAACGCATGAGCGTTGATAAATGGATCGATGGTGCCGGCCGATCGTCGCTTGCCAGTGAAGCGACGTGGCCGATTCATGACCGGATTCTGGGCGTGCAAGCATCGGCGCTGACGCAATTGATGAACCCCACAACGCTCCGCCGTGTTTATGACAACGAGTTGCGTTTGCCCGAGGACCAGGACACGCTGACGCTTCCCGAATTACTGGAAACGATCAACAAGTCGACTTGGGAAGAACTCGACATGGAGTGTCCCGACGGACGCAATGACCGCAAGCCGATGATTAGCTCGCTGCGCCGCAACCTGCAACGCGAGCACCTCCAACGGCTGATGGACCTCGTGCTCGAGCAATCCGATGACACGGCCGCTTACAAGCCGATCAGCAACCTGGCACGCCAACAACTTCGTTCGCTTGCCACGCGGATCGAAAAGTCCATCAACCGCTGCGGTGAAAAGATGGATGCGTACACCTCAGCCCACTTGGCCGAGAGTAAAGAACGCATCGATCGGGCACTCAACGCGAGCTACACGTACAACGCTGGCGCCGCCCCAGTGCCCATGATGATGATGATGTTCGGCGAGCAACCGCAAGCACTCGAGCGGCCGTAGCCCGAACGATTGGTAAATGAAGTCTCAACACCTTCAGGACTACCAACTCACAACGATTGCATTGTTTGACAACCCGCCCGACGGGGAGTCACCGTTGGAGCCCCAGGCATTGCTTGGGGCTTTTTCGTAGGCTGCGACTCCCGCGCACCTGTCCGGCGAGGTAGGGTGCGACTCCCACGCACCTGTCCGGCGAGGTAGGGTGCGACTCCCACGCACCTGTCCGGCGAGATTGACTTCGCCGGCGGATTCTCGGTTGTTCTGCTTGTGTGGGATGCTTCCGCGACCGACGCCCCAACCATTGGTAAGGTTGCATAAAAACCGATTGACGCCGGTTGTTTCTATTTCTGCACCTGCTCGGTATCGCAGCTTGTATCCCCAGCGACGAGTCGCATCCGGTAGACTCGCTCAAGTTAAACCAGCCGTGCTGAGTGCCGTTATCAACACCGATTTCGTACGGCGACAAAGTTCAACGCACGTTCAATCCAACATTTGGGCCATCGGATCAACCACCACTTCTGCCATCACAGCCCATTCCCTTTACAGTCCGAGCCTCGAGGTAACACGATGCAATACTTTTTCCTCCTTTTCATCCTATGTCTACTGTCGTGCGACAGTCTCGCTGATGACACCGAGACCAAGAACCTTCTCGCTGAACAGGAAACAAACGAAGGGATCCTATTCCGGTTCGACGGAGTTTGGAAACCGAAGGGAGCAATGCTGGGAGGTGCCTTGTTGCCTCCGCCTGCGCTCGACGCCATTACGCTAAGAATTGACGATGACAAGTACGAGGTTTCCATCAAGGGTGAAGAACAGTCTGACAAAGGCACGTTTATCCTTAACGAGAACGTCACTCCGAAGCGAATGACGATCAAGAGTACTTCCGGCCCCAATGAAGGTAAAACGATTCTCGCGATCTATGAAATCAAGGCCGCGCATGCGATGCGAGTCTGTTATGACCTGTCCGGCAAGGACTTTCCCAAAGAGTTCAAAGCACCGAAGGGCACTGCGTTGTACCTTGTAGGATACCGCCGACAGGATTCACAACCGACGGACGCCGCCGAAGACCCGAAAAAAAATCAAGGCGAAACCGTCCCAGGGTCCTGAGACCATCCCTTTCAAGCGAGCATTTTTTCGGTCCATCCGGGTTGAGTGTGGGTGAGCCGAGGCTGGGGATTTTTGGGAGGCATTGCTCTGCGTCCAGTGATGGCGACGAGAGGCAAGTGAGTCTTATTGGGTACTGGTCGTTGAAAAGAGTGGCTTGATCGACGACTATTGTGCGGTTGTCTTATTCATGATCGCACCGCTGACGGTCGTGGCATTGGCTGCCATGACGTGGTGAGATCGAATTTGATGGCCCGCCCAAGCTCACTATGCATGATTTCGAAACATTTTTCCTCAAAATACTCGCACAACTCGCCATCATCATGTTGGCGGCGCGGCTGGGAGGATGGGCCGCTAGCAAACTCGGCCAGCCGATCGTCGTTGGCGAAATCGCGGCGGGTTTGCTGCTCGGGCCATCCCTGCTGGGGCGGATTTGGCCGGATGGTCTAGCGATCGTTTTTTCCGCGGACACGAGCCAAACGCTGCACGTGTTCAGTGAGCTCGGACTCGTGTTGCTGATGTTTTTGGTCGGATTAGAGTTCGATTTCTCGCTGCTGCGTCAGGTCGGTGGCACCTCGTTGAGGGTGGCGATCGCTGGTTTAGCCTTGCCCTTGGTCCTGGGTTTTGCTTTGGCGGGTTGGTTGCAGCCGAGTCTTGCGGCGGACGTCGATCGCCTCAGCTTCATGTTGATCGTTGCGGTTGCGATGTCGATCACCGCGATCCCCATTCTCGGCCGGATCATGATCGAGGTGGGACTCAACAAGACGCCACTGGGTGTGCTGACGATCACCGCTGCGGCGATCGATGACGCGGGCGGCTGGTTGCTGCTGGCGGGGATCAGCGGCGTGCTGCACGGCAACTACAGCGTTTGGAGCACGGCGAGAATGAGTCTGCTCATCGCGCTGTTCTGTTTGATCGTTGTGTTCGTGGTTCGGCCGCTGCTGATCAAGTGGGTGTCCCGGATGCCGGTAGACGCGGCAACCGATCCCGCGTCCGCCGCGCCAGCATCGATCACTCAATTCGCGGTCGTGCTAACGCTTGTACTCCTTTCCGCGATGGCCACCAATGTGATCGGAATCTTTTCCATCTTTGGTCCCTTCGTGCTGGGTGCGGCGCTTTCAGACCAACGCTGGTTTCACCATCATTTTGTCGGCTCGTTGCGCCCCGTCGTTTACGCCATGTTTCTACCGGTGTTCTTCACCTACACCGGGCTGCGCACCGACATTGGAACACTCGCGACGCCCCAGGATTGGTTGATGATGCTCATAGTCCTTGCCGTCGCCGTGGGCGGAAAGTGTGGCGGATGTTTACTCGCAGCTCGATCCGGTGGACTCGCTTGGCGAGAGAGCGCGTGTGTCGCCGTGATGATGAACACTCGAGCCCTGATGGGGCTGATCGCCATCAACATCGGTCGCGACTTGGGAGTCGTGCCCGATCGAGTGTTCACGATCCTGGTGCTGGTGGCGTTGATCACGACCGTGATGACGATGCCGCTGTTGAGGCGATTGCTGCGGCCGGAGTTGGCGAATTGACAAGACTCACCAACTCAGACCGGAACTGCCCATCGCCAGCCGGTGGGATCCGCGTGCTAGCGAACGAAGCTACGAGCTTGATTCATTCGTTGCCGTGGCGACCGGTTTGACTTCGTAACCGGGCCGGTATTCTCGCTTCAGGAACGGATTCGCCAGCTCGGCGTTTTCGCCGACGAATTGTTCTGTTTGGGGATCATGCGTGAGCACGGGACTGCTGCTCAATTCTTCAAGCTTGACTCCGAAAGCCGCGAGTGGACTGGTCATATCGGCGACGACCTTCTCCCAGGCTGGCAGCGATCCGGCGGCGACGATTTGATCACGATTCCAGGCACCGGAGGCACGGAAACCGACGTTCGCCAGATTGCACCATCCGGTGCTGTGGTGACCGTTCTCGATTGGGGCGTTGAGGGAGCCGGCGTCACGCGAGCGGACAGCGTCGACGAAATTTTGCAAGTGTGCCCCCACCGTGTCGCCATCACCCTTGAACTTCTTGATCACCTTGCCATCGCGATCGACCGCTTGGCCGCTACCGCGTTGACCGAGGTAATAGCCACCTTCACACACCACCACGTAACCGCTGCCGGGGCCCGACATCGGTTTGCCGCCCTTGACTTGCCAAGCACCCTTGCCGTCCGGTTTATCAGGCAAATTGCTCAGCGCGATCACGGTCGGGAACATGTCGGTTTCGTAGAGCGCGAAATGAACGTTCGGTGTTTCGCCCGCGTCGTTCCAGGCCACGCGTCCGCCGCCCGAGATCACTTTATTCGGTGTGCTGACTTTGTCCTGGTACGCCACGTTACGAACGTCATCGAGCACGTGGACGCCCCAGTTCCCCATCTCGCCGCTGCCCGTATTCCAATCCCAGTGCCAATCGTAGTGCAGATTGTTGCGGAAGAGCTGCACATCCGCGGCCGGTCCGCACCACAGGTCGTAGTTCACGGACTTGGGGATTGCGAGCGGTGTATCCCGTTTGCCGATCGATCCGCGAGGGCCGAGGCGATTGGTTTGAACGTACTGGATTTCGCCCAGTGCTTTTTCGTCATGCAGGAAGGCGCGGGCCGCTTGCTGCATCGAGTCGCTGCGTTGCTGTGTGCCAAGTTGAACGATACGACTCGTTTTCTGGGCCGTGAGGACGACTTGACGTCCTTCCCATTGTGAATGCGAAAGTGGCTTCTCGACGTACACATCCTTGCCCGCCTCGAGTGCCCATTGGGCCGCCAGGCAGTGCCAGTGGTTGCACGTCGTAATGATCACCGCGTCGACGTTGGAATCATCGAGCACTTCGCGGAGATCAGTGTAGGCTTGCGCTTTGTGCTTAGCCGCGAGCGACTTCGCATGATCCTCGTCAGGATCCGCCACCGCGACCAAACGGGCTCCCTTGACGCTCCCCAGTTTTCCAGCCAACTCACCACCGCGACCTCCCGCGCCGAGAACCGCGATGCGAACTTCGTTGCCGGCCGCAGCAAAACCACGTCCGGGTAGCGATGCGATGGTAGCGCCGGCCGCCAGTCCACCGAGGAACAATCGCCGATCGATTCGGCTGGTGCCTGCGGATTGAGTGGATGTTGCCTTGGATTGAGGTTTCAAACTCATGGGACCTAATTCAGGTGAGAGGTTGCGAAATATCGACACGGAAAGTACCGAGGGCGTATTGTGACAGCGCCGAGCGTGAAACACAAATTCTCGGCTCCCGCTCCCGATCGCTCGCCCCATCAGATGCCTGGGGGAGAGGAAGGATGTTGCGGAAATCGCTTCACTCGACGACCACCGCCGTCTGGTAGAACCGTCTCGCGGTCGGGTGCAGCGCGAGACCTTGCCATTCCGCCGCGTGAGCGCGCGGGATCAATCCGGGAATCAATTCCGGTGTTTGGTAGAGCATCGTTAGTGCCGCCTCGATGAGAACGGATGGTGCATCCAAGCGACACGCCAAGAACGCAGTCGTCCCCACCGTGTCGATGCCGTCCGGGCCTAACTCGGCGCTAGCGTACTCATCGGGCGCAATTGTCATC
>JBBSJZ010000385.1:0-6178 GCA_038256795.1 Pirellulales bacterium
CGACGCTTCCGCTCGGCCCGTGCGTCGCTTCGCATTTCAAGTCACCGAGATACAACACATCAATCTCAACAGCCATTCGCTTCACTTTCGTAGTTGGGGTGATCACGGTACCTTAGGCCATCGCCGGCACCGCAGATCCAACCAAGTTACTCGATTGATACAACATGAACCAAGAGATCGACCTCAAGGAATTCGAGTGGCAAATTGCTGTTCGTTCGATGCGGATCACGGATTACGAGGATCTGGTCGCGCTGCAAAAGAAGTGCTTTGGCGACATGCCGACGTGGACGCGCGCCCAAATCGAAAGCCAATTGAAGTACTTTCCCGAGGGCCAATTGGTCGTCGAGATTGATGGAAAACTCGCGGCGAGTAGCAGTTGTTTGATCGTTTCAGACGATGACCAACTGGAATGGCATAACTACTGGGCCGTCAGCGACCAGGGCACGATCAAGTCGCACGACCCCAAGGGCGACGTGATGTACGGCATCGAAATCATGGTCGATCCCGAGTTTCGTGGCATGCGACTGTCTCGCCGTCTCTACGATGCTCGCAAGGAAATTTGCCGTCAAAAGAATCTGCGCGGCATCATCATCGGCGGACGCTTGCCAGGCTATAGCAAGCACAATCATGAACTCACCGCCCGCGAATACGTCGACGCGGTCATCAATAAATCTCTCTACGATCCCGTCCTCACCGCCCAATCGGCGAACGGTTTCATCCTCGAGGGGCTGATCCCGAACTACCTACCGAGCGACGTTGAGAGTTGTGGTTACGCGACCTACCTGCGTTGGAACAATCTCGACTACCAGACGAGCTCCCGACGGAAGCGGTATCGTCGCAGCGTCCAGCAGGTGCGGATCGCGGCGGTGCAGTATCAGATGCGAAGCGTGAGCAGTTTCGATGAGTTCGCGAAACAATCGCGGTACTTTGTCGATGTGGCGAGCGACTACAAGTGCGACTTTTGTTTGTTCCCGGAATTGTTCACGACCCAGTTGTTGTCGTTGATTCCGCCCCAGCGACCGGGCTTGGCGGCGCGAGCGCTCGCGGCGTACACGCCCCAATTTCTGGAGTTGTTCACGGAGCTAGCCGTCAAGCACGACACGAACATCATCGGCGGATCGCAATTTGTGGTCGAGGATGACTTGCTTTACAACGTCGCGTTTTTGTTTCGCCGCGACGGCAGCATCGGCAAGCAATACAAGATTCACGTCACACCGAGCGAACGTCGTTGGTGGGGCGTCACCGGTGGCGACACCCTCGAAGTGCTGGACACCGATTGCGGCCCGATCTCGATCCAAATTTGTTACGACAGCGAGTTTCCCGAGCTGTCACGAATGGCGGTCGATCGCGGCGCCAACATCATCTTCGTGCCGTACAACACCGACACTCGCAACGGGCACTTGCGCGTGCGCACCTGCGCCCACGCACGCTGCATCGAAAACCACGTCTACGTCGCGATCTCCGGATGCACGGGCAATTTGCCCTTTGTCGACAACGCCGATATCCATTACGCCCAATCCGCGATCTTCACGCCATGTGACGTGATGTTCGCTCGAGAAGGGATCGGCGCCGAAGCAAATCCGAACATCGAAACCGTTATCATGCACGACGTCGACCTCGAAATGCTGCGGCGCCACCGTCAAAGCGGCAGTGTTCAAAACTGGAACGACCGACGCACCGATCTGTATCGAGTTCACTATCGCTACGGTGAAAGCGAGTATGCGGTTTAGCCGCCCTCGTTCGCCCGCAATGTGAAAACGAAGACCAGATCGAACTCACCACCTTACCCAGCCGTTTCCATGCGACCCACAACGATTTGGCTCTCCGTCGCGATGCTTTCCATCGCTGCGTTACCCCTTGCCGCATCGGCTCAAGGACGCACGTTCACGAACCCGATCTCGGTCGGGCAAGACCCTTGCGTGGTCCGCGATGGTGATCGGTACCTGTGGTGTCAAAGCGACAATTTTAAGATCTCGATTCACGTTTCCCAATCGATTTCTGAGCTCGGTGAACAGCATTTGATTTGGACACCGCCCGAGGGCACAAATTACTCGCGCGAGATCTGGGCACCCGAGCTGATTAAGATCCGCGGACGCTGGTACATCTACTTTGCCGCCTCCAACGGCGAAAACATCACGCACCGCACCTACGTGCTTGCCGCCAAGTCGGATGATCCGCTCGGCGAGTATGAATTTCACGGCCCGCTTTACACCGGGGACGAGTTCGAGACCCAAACGAATAACTTTTGGGCGATCGATATGTCGGTACTTGATCACAACGACAAGCTCTACGCGTTGTTCTCGGGCTGGACAACGATCGATAGCGACATCCAAGACTTGTACATCGTGCCGCTCGAATCACCGACACGAACCAGTGGCAATCGCGTCCTGATCTCGAAGTCGGGCGATTACTTGTGGGAGCGTGTCGAGGAGAACATCGAGACGCGCGGCCTCAACGAGGGTCCGCAATTGCTCCAGCACGACGGACGGACCTTCGTCGTCTACTCGTGCGCGGCGTCGTGGTTGCCGACCTATAAACTCGGTCTCCTCGAACTTGTCGGTGATGACCCGATGAAGCCAGAGTCGTGGAAGAAGTATCCCAAACCGATCTTCCAAAGCACCGCGTCGACCTATGGCGTCGGGCACGGAAGCTTCACGCAATCGCTCGACGGCACGTCATGGTGGCACGCCTACCACGCCAAGAACAAACGCGAAGGCGGTTGGGACCGCAGCATCTTCGTCCAGCCGATGACCTGGAACTCTGACGGCACTCCCAACCTCGGCCAACCCGTCGCTCGTGGCGAAAAACTCACGTCCCCAGAGTAGCTATTTACCCGCCAATGCTTTCTCGAGCGCCTTCAGCATTTTGGGCCAATCGCCCATGATATCGGCCGAGTGATCGGTTCGCTCGGCATGCAGGTTGTGCTGGATCGACACGCGACAACCTGACTTCTCCGCCGTGAAATTGACGATCACGTAGTCGCTCTCGGTCGAATGCTCTTCGACCGCCCAGGTGAACACGAGTTGCTTGGGTCGGTCGACCATGAAGTACTCACCGACGTACTCGATGATCTGCTCGTTGCGTTCGACGGAAAACAGGAACGAGCCACCGGGCTGGGCCTCGTTGCGAATCGTCAACACGGTTTCGTCGCGAACTCGCTCGCCGAACATCCACTTGCGGATCAAGTCGGGGTCGACCCAAGCATCGAAAACCCGTTCGGGCGTGGCGGCGAAGTAGTGCTCAACTTCGACTTGTGATTGTGTATCGTCAGACACGCGGGGTCCCTCATTTCACGAAAGCGGCACGAATTTTGGCAAGGAGCCGTTTTGGCGCTAGCTTGCTCAACAGTTTATCAGAATCGGGCGATTAGGAAATCGGACCGAGGCAGTGCACCGCGGCGAAAATCGACAACCAGACCGATTTAGACCGTTCCGGCGTCACCGCGATAACCGGCGTTGGCGGCGGGTCGTTTCGAGGACAATTGGCTCAAAACCCGCGTTCGGCTGCTCCACTTTGCCTAATAGGTGGGCTGGGTCGTCTCGCTTCACCAAAAGTTTGGGATCGTTTGCCGCCATCTCGATTTTGCCACTGCTGGAACCCGCCTTCGATCGGCTATGTTGCCCTGCCGACGAAGCTTGGCCGAGCTCGGCTCCGAGTTTCGACGACCGACGACCGCCGACCGCCCGCCAAATTGACGAGACTATGATTCAAGCCGACGAACTCGCGTTCTCATCAACCGCTGTCCTTCCCCAGCCGCAAGAAAGTCGAATCGAGTTGAGCGGCAGCATTAGTTACGCTGGCCCCGACTCTCGCGGCAGCGAAGATGATCAACCGGTGCGTACCTCCGGCGCTAGCATTCGCTGGGACTACGCCATTTTCTTTTCCGTCCTGCACGTGCTCGCGTTGCTCGCCGTTCTTCCGTACTTCTTTTCCTGGGCGGGCGTCGCGGCGTTTGTGATCGGGACGGTTGTATTTGGCCAGATGGCGATCCCGATCGGTTACCACCGTTTGCTTTCGCACCGTAGCTTTCGGACGCCGAAGTGGTTCGAACGCACGCTCGTGACTTTAGCGATGTGCAGTGCCCAAGAGACGCCCGCTCACTGGGTCGCGTGGCACCGCATGCATCACTCGCATAGCGATCACAAGAACGATCCGCATTCGCCTCGTTTGGGTGTGTTCTATGCTCACGTTAGCTGGTTGATGTACGAAGGCCGCACGCGGTTGGCGACGTTTTCGATGTATGAAAAGTACGCTCGCGACATCCTTTCGGACCCCTATTACCGCTGGATCGAACGCTTGCCGATTCCGGCTGGAATTTTCTTTCTCGCTCACGCGGCATTGTTTGCTGTGATCGCGAACGTCGGCTGCGTCGTGTGGCTGGGGAATAACCCGGAAGCCTATCGGATGGCTGCAAGTCTATTTGTTTGGGGCGTTATCCTTCGCACCGTTTGGGTGTGGCACATCACCTGGTCGGTGAACTCGATCACGCACGTGTTCGGTTATCGCAACTATGAAACCACCGATGACAGCCGCAATAATTGGTTCGTCACGCTGTTGACCGCGGGCGAAGGATGGCACAATAACCACCACGCCGATCCCGCGAGCGCATCGGTCCAGCATCGCTGGTGGGAAATCGACCTCAATTACTACGTGATTCGATTGTTCGGCGTCGTCGGATTGGCGACCCATATCATCCGCCCGCGATGCAAGCGAAAACCTAGCTGATCTCCAGCGTCGCTGGCTATCGCAGCGCATCGACCAGTTCACGGGCGCCCTGACTGGCAAGTCGGTCGCTGAGCCGATGACCGAGCTCGGATGCCGAGCTTCTCCAGTTAGCTTCATCCAGCGGCATCGACATGTGTTCGTGAAGACAAACCGTACCGTCCGCCGACAGCACTCGCGCGGTCAATTCAATCGAGTGCTGGACGACAATGCCGTGTGCCGCGATCGGGGCTAGACAACCGCCATGCAGTGCCGCGAGCAGCGTTCGTTCGGCGTGGACAGACGCGTGAGTCGGCGAATGAGACAATCGGGCGAGGGCCGAGGCTGCGTCCGCATCATCGACGCGCACCTCGATCCCGAGCGCGCCTTGGCCGGGAGCCGGCAACATCGCATCGAGCGACAACAACACACGGGAAAGCGAGTCAAGTTTTAATCGCTGCAAGCCCGCCTCGGCCAACACGATCGCGTCGAATTCGCCGCTATTCAATTTCGCGAGGCGTGTTTGCACGTTGCCTCGCAGCGGACTCACGCGGAGATCAGCTCGGCGATTGAGTAGTTGCGCCGCACGACGTTTACTGCCGGTACCGATGTGGGCACCGGGCGGCAGCGACTCGAGCGTCCACCGACGAGGCGAGACGAGTGCATCCGCGACCGTCTCACGCTCGGGCACGGCCGCGAGGGTGAGTGATTCGACCACTTCGGTCGGCAAGTCCTTGAGCGAATGCACCGCCACGTCCGCTTCATCATCAAGCAGCGCCTGTTGGATCCGCTTCGTGAACACACCGACCTGGCGACCGTCCTGGCCAGGCTGCTGACCGGCGACGAACGGACGCATATCCGTGTCGCCGCTGCTGACAAGCGGCACCAACATCGTCGCAATACCGATCTCGGCGAGCCGGGACGCGATGTATTCAGCTTGCCAAAGCGCGAGCGGGCTTTGACGCGTGGCGATGCGGAGGGTTCGTCCAGTCAAACTCGTTCTCTCAACCTCTAGCTCGTTGGACCTACTCGTCGCCGGCTCGCATCACGGGCGTGAGCAACAATTCCACTTCACAGAAATCGGACTTATCGAAATACAACTCCAATTCGCGTTTCGCGGACGCTTCGCTATCACTGGCGTGGACCAAGTTCATCTGGCGACTGCTGCTGAGATCACCACGAATCGTTCCGGGTGCGGCCTTCAAACCGTTGGTCGCGCCGAGCATGTCGCGGATGACCGTGATCGCTTCGAGACCCTCGAGTGCGAGTGCGACGACGGGTGACGATGTGATGAACGACTCCAAGCTGGGATAAAACGGCTTGGCGACGTGCTCGGCGTAATGTTGCTTCGAGAGTTCCGGCGTGACCTGGATCAACTTCATGGCGATGATGTTGAGCCCCTTGGACTCGAATCGGCCGATAATTTCTCCGATCAAACGACGCTGTACACAATCCGGCTTGAGGAGCACGAGAGTCC
>JBBSJZ010000386.1:0-6167 GCA_038256795.1 Pirellulales bacterium
CGGATCGCTCGTCTTAACCAACGAATTTCTCAAGGGACCACTCTCGCATCATGACCGAACAAAAGCTTCACTACCGCCGCATCGAAGCGCGGGGGCCTCTCTTACCGGCAGTCGGATCGTACACGATCGTGGCCACAACGAAACTCAAAAAAAAGCGAAATTTCAGTGTTTTGGTGTGCGGTATCAGCACACTATTTACGTGACCGATTTAAGGGCAATCGTTTGCTCGTAAAGCGAGAGGTACTGGCTCGCACTTTTACTCCATGACCAATCCTGGGTCATGCCCGTGCGCACGATTTGGTCCCAAATATTTTTTTCGTGGTAGCGAATTCTGAGTGCGTTGCCGATCACTTGGTCGAGTTGATAGGGATCTTGGCTGCGGACCAAGAAACCCGTGGCGGTTCCGTTGGCGATGGTTTCGTCATTCGTATCCGTGACGGTATCGGCCAGCCCACCGGTTTCGGAGACGATTGGCACGGTCCCGTAGCGAAGGCTGTAGAGTTGATTCAAGCCACACGGCTCGTACTGGCTCGGCATCACAAAGAGATCCGAGCCCGCCTCGATGCGATGCGCGAGCGTATCGCTGAACCCGACGTGCAGGGCGAAGCGGCCGGGGTGCTTGGCGTGCAACCGTCCGAGTTCGAGTTCGTATCGTGCGTCACCGCTCCCGAGCACGATCCACTGGGTCGGCCGATACTGGGTCAAGTGCCAATCGATCACTTGCAGAATCAGGTCCCAACCCTTCTGACTGGCGAGTCGCCCGATGCAACCGATCAACGGTGTTTCGTCGCTTTGCGTGAGTCCGAATTGGGATTGCAAAAATCGTTTGTTCGCGTTCTTGCCCGCTTGCCAATCATCAACGTCGTAGGGGGTGGTCAGTTTGGAATCTTGAGCGGGATTCCAGATGTCGGTGTCGATACCGTTGACGATTCCATGCACGCGATCACCGACGCTGCGCAGCACACTATCGAGTCCACAGCCATGTTCACGGGTGCGAATCTCTTGCGAGTATCGATGACTCACGGTGGTGACTTGGTCCGCCGAAATGATGCCCGCTTTGAGGAAATTAAGTTGGCCGTAGAACTCGAGTTCGGTGGCGGTGAAGTGTTTCCAACTCAGCCCCGTCCAAGTGAAAGCGTCGTGAGAAAACTGGCCCTGGTAGGCGAGATTGTGAACGGTCAAAACGGATGCGGCAGCGGCGATCCAAGGTTGTTGGTCGGGGACCGCCTTCATGATTGCCGGTACGAGACCCGTTTGCCAATCATTGCAGTGAACGATATCGGGCTGTGGAAACACGCGGGTCATCGCGATCATGGCGGCGCGACAAAAGAATGCGAATCGCTCAGCGTTGTCGCTATAGTCGCCCGCTGCGGTCCCGTACAACGATTCGCGATCGAAGTATCGAGGTTGGTCAATCATCCAAACGGGCACCGCCGAACCGGGCAGCGTCGACTTGAGCAGTCGGGCGCCGACGATGTTGCGGTCGCTCATGGGTACTGCGAAGCTGATGTCCGTCGCTTCGATGGGCTGGCCACACGTATGCACACAGCGAAACGCGGGCATGAAGATCGCTGCAGAGTGACCGAGTTCGGCCACGCGGGCGGGAAGCGTGCCACAAACGTCTGCCAACCCGCCTGTCTTCGCGAATGGTACAGCTTCGGTGGTTAAGTAGGCGATATTCAAAGTCAGTCTCGGTTACCAGTCTCGGTGAGAATGGGTTCGCTCGCACGGTTGCGATCACCCGTCCAACTAAAGCATGCGTTTACGGTAGCGGTCCGTTGCGGCACGAGGTTCGCGCCACAGCGAGGGGGCGAGTTTAGCCAGCCCGCGCTACCATCGCTACAATCACCGCAATCGCCACCCCCGCTCACCCCCGAGTGGCCCCGTCGGATCGGCTGCGGATCTGGGTTAAACTAGCCGACGCGAGATCAATCGCGAGTTTTTCAAGTCTGTCGTCTAGCGTTTTCCCCCTGGATTTCATGTCGATCGCATTGAGCGAATTCTGGAAGCGGTTGGTTCGGCTCGGCTTGGCGGATGCGGATCGATGCCGCCTGATCGCGTCCGCCTACACGCGGGCCAACGGCGGTAAGCCTCCGACCGATGCCGTCGCGATAGCCAAGTTCCTCATCTCCGCCGGCGAAATCACGGCATTCCAAGCCAAGGGAATATTCTCCGACGAATTTCGCAAGCTGCGTTTGGCTCATTACGTCCTCCGCAGCGATGGCCCACCGCCGTCGCCGTTCTCTTCATGGTCGGAAGCTCAATCCCTTGCGACGGATGACGGCCAGCAGGAACACCCCGTGCGAGGGTACTTGCTCCGACTCAAGAACGGCGGCTCGGCAGCAGCGATCGCGGCCACACTCGGGCGGCAATCGCAGATCACCGGCGAGTCGATTCAAACCGTCGAAATCACGACCTCTGGCGGCCGCCCCGTGCTCGTGTTTTCACCGCTGCCGCCGGGCAAGAGTTTGCAACAGGTCTTCGCTGAACGTGAACATCCCACCGCCGCCGGTTCGGCGTCCTCGGCTGCCGGTCGGTCCGCCGGTGCTGACTCCAATGCCGACGTGCTCGCCATCGCCAAATCGCTCTCCCGTGCGCTAGCGACATTTCATGACCAGGGGGTTGTGCATGCATCGGTACGAGCCGATCGGGTGTGGGTGCCCGACGACGGGCAACCCATTCTGCTGCGTTCGATGACGACGATGCCAGCGGCGCCAGCGTCCCCACCGAACGTCGCCGCGAGCGAGTTGTCGTGGCTCGATACCATGGATGCCGTCCAGCGCGAGTCCACCGTCGCTGGGGATGCAGTGCAGCAACCAACGCCGGCCAGTGACGTGTACAGCCTCGGGTGTTTGCTACTGCGGTTAATGCTCGGTCGCCAGCCCTTTGTCGGCGATGACATTGCCGCGATCCGAGCGGCGCATGTGAGCCACGTACCTGATGAGATTGCCGAGGCGATGATCCAGGGTGAAGCGGCTGACCCGTTGCTGCGAATCTTGGCGTTCGCCATCGCCAAAAATCCGCAAGCGCGGTTTCAAGATGCGCGGCAAATGCAGCGAGCGATCGAAGCCGTCGAGTCGACCTATGCGACGCCACCAACGCGAGCGACGTCACCACGCGTTACCGCTCCAGTGATCACCGAGACGATCAGCCCGAAGAAACCAGTCGCGATCCAATCCGTCGTCGCCAAGCCCGTCCCCGACATTGCCGTGCAGCCGGTGCCCGTGCAGCCGGCGCCCGTGCAAAAATCGCCAGCTCGTCGTCGTCGCAAGCAGGCGTCCAAGGCGCCGCTCATTCTCGGCGGGCTCGGTGTCGCCGTGTTGTTGATGGTAATCGTGTTGCTCGTTCCACGCGGCGCGGACGATGATCCGGAAAGCTCGACGCGGCGGCGTCCGGAGCTGCGTATTCCGCCTCAAAACCGGCCGGTCGCAGCCGATACCGACTCGCGTCCCACTCTCGATGCGACGTCGCCGCCCGCAAGCACGAGCGGATTCGACCTTGTCGCCAGCGATCGCTTGCTGTGGGTACCGCCGCACTCCAGCGACATCATTTCGCCGCCGCTATCGTTATTGCCGCCCGGGCCGGGAGTGATCATCTCCGTGCGACTGGACCGCTGGGTCACTTCGGTCCCGGGTCAGACGATCGTTGCAGGTCTGGCACCCGAGTTGTCAACACTGGTCGAGCTGGCTGCAAAGCGCACCAAGATTGCGAGCGACCAAATCACTCGCTGCACGATCGCGATGCACCCCGGACGCGACGGGCAACCGCAAGTCTCACTCGCCGTCGAACTGGCGGAACCCCTTTCACTGTCCATGCTCACTGAACGTTGGGGCGTCTCCGCAGCGATAACGCCGGACGGCGAGCAGATTTTTGTGGACGATCAAGTCGGTGCGGATGCGTTCTACGTTCGCCGCCCGACTGGAGATGCATCCAATGACGTGGACATGGTGCAAGCTTTTTCCATTGGCCCGTTGGAGCAAATGGAACAGGTCGCATCACTGCGGGGTGCACCGATTCCGCTATCGCCGATGCTCGCCGGATTGTGGAAATCGGCGAGCGCGTCGAGTGAGTTAACCGTGATGTTCAATCCGAATTTCTTACTGACCGACGCCAGGCAACTGGTGGATGCACTCTCACCGGGGTTGCGCGACCCACTGTGGCGGATGTTGATCCCGACCGTCGGCGCCGGATTGATTTCGATCGCCATGGACATCGATCGGGTGTATCTCGAAACGCGACTGGCGCCGAGCGGCGATACGACGCTGCCGGCTCTGCTCAGCTCCACGCGAGAGATCCTCGCCGAACTTCCGCCGTGGGGCGAAAACTTCATCGTCACTGCGGTGCCCGATGCTTCATGGCGACTGCTCGCGAACCGTTTGCCGATCATGCTCCGTTTCGCGACCGAGCAAACACGGTCGGGCATCGATAGCGGAAGCGTGACCTTCAATGCGTATTTACCAGTCAATGGCTTTGCACAGATGATGCTCGCTTCGTTGCTTGCTCTGAACACGCCCGCCAGCGGCGTCGCACCGACGGCCGCGACCTCGCCCCAGCAATCACTCACGGTCGCTCAGATGCTCGACCGCCCGATGTCGATCAGTTTTGTGCAGGAGTCTTTGGAGTTCGCGATCGCTGCGGTCGTCCAAGAGTTCAAGGGTGGCTTGCCGTCGGGAATTTCACCGCCAGTCGTGCGGATCATTGGCGGCGATCTGCAAAAAATGGGCATCACCCAAAACCAGCAGATCCGGGATTTCAAGAAACAATCCGCGCCCCTCAGAGTCGTACTCTCGGATTTGGTCGTCGCCGCCAACCCTGATAAGACGGCGATTTCGACGGCGGACCCAAAGCAATCATTAATCTGGGTGGTTGCCGACGACCCACAGCAACCGGGCCGGCAAGCCATTCTCATCACCACGCGAGAAGCCGCCGCGGGCAAGTATGAATTGCCGCCCGAATTTAAACCCTAGCTCAACGTCCATTTCGTTAACCACCGAAATATTCTTCTGCTCAGCCGTGATAATCTCAATCGCCTGGTTACAATCGGGAGCAGCGCTATCGCCCCCCCAGATTTCATTGGTTCATTTGAGTAGTTGTCATGCGAATTGCGATGATCGGCACCGGCTATGTAGGCCTTGTTACTGGAACATGCTTCGCCGACAGCGGCAATGACGTGATCTGTGTCGATATTGATGAAAAAAAGATCGCGAACCTCCGCGAAGGAAAGCTACCGATTTATGAACCGGGGCTGAAGGAACTCGTGCTTCGTAATAGCGAAAACGGCCAACTCACTTTTACGACCAACCTTGCCGAAGCTGTCGAGGCCTCCCAGATCATCTATCTCGCCGTCGGGACACCTCCGGCTGCGGACGGTTCCGCGGATTTGACAGCTCTCAAAACAGTCGTCGATTCGCTCGCGCCGCACCTGAGCGACGACGCGGTCGTGGTCACCAAGAGTACCGTTCCGGTCGGCACGAACCAGTGGATCTTCGACCGACTCCATGAAACACTCGGCCGCGAAGTTGACGTCGCGAGCAACCCCGAGTTTTTGAAGGAAGGTGCGGCGATCGATGACTTCATGAAGCCGGACCGTGTGGTCGTCGGTGTTCGACGCAACGAAGTAGCGGACCTCCTCAAAGAATTGTACGCACCGTTCCTGCGCACCGACCACCCTTTCCTATCGATGAGCCCACAATCGGCTGAGTTGACGAAGTACGTGGCCAATGCGTTATTGAGCACGAAGATTTCGTTCATCAACGAGATGGCTAACGTGTGCGAACGCATGGGTGGCGACATCAATGATGTACGCCGAGGCATCGGCCACGATCAACGCATCGGTTTCGCGTTTCTCTTCCCCGGCGTCGGTTACGGTGGCAGTTGTTTTCCCAAGGATGTCCGCGCCCTCGCCAGCATGGCCCGCGATCACGGACTCGTGCCTCGCATCATGGACGCGGTCGACGAAGTCAACCAAGAACAGAAAAAAGTGCTGCTCCAAAAAGTCCACGCGCACTTCGGCGACGCGATTGCTGGAAAACGTTTCGCCCTTTGGGGGTTGGCATTCAAGCCTCGGACCGACGACATTCGCGAAGCGCCCGCACTCACCTTGATCGATTTTCTGCTGGAGAACGGTGCCGTCATTCAAGTTCACGACCCCGAAGCGACGTGCCACG
>JBBSJZ010000387.1:0-6127 GCA_038256795.1 Pirellulales bacterium
ACGATCAAGTGGAACGTTTCATCGACACCGAGTTCATCGAACAAGTCACTTTCCATGAGTCGGACTTGCGCCTCGACTTGGTGATGGGCGACGTTCCAACGCGCGATTTCCAAGGCCTCACGACTGCGGTCAATCGCGATGATCTCGGCGTGGGGGGCGTGCTTTGCAAGAGTCACCGCGATCGCCCCGCTACCCGTACCGACGTCGGCGATCCGCTGGGGCCGTTCGGACTCGGGCAATGTCTTCAGAAAATCGAGCGCGGCGATGACCACGTGCTCGGTTTCGGGTCGCGGGATCAGCACCTTGTCATCGACACGAAACCGGAGCGAGTAGAACTCGCGATAGCCGACGAGTTGAGCCACCGGCATCCCTTCGCCGCGACGCCGCACCATCTCGCGAAATGCGACACGTTGCTCTTCGGTGGGCACCTCCGCGAACGCGGTGTAAAGGTTGATGCGTTGACACTCGCGAGCGTGCGCGAGTAGCACTTCGGCATCGAGCCTCGCGGACGGGCTACCGCGTTTCTTGAAGAAATCCGTCGTCCACTCGAGCAGCCTCAAGACCGTCCAAGGTTGTTCTTGAGCTTGGGTCATGCTTCTGCCATATCTCCGCGAAGTTGCTCGCGGTCGTAATTGATCATCGCTTCGGTCACGGGACCGACGTCGCCACCAATGATTTGATCGAGTTTATAAAGCGTCAAATTGATGCGATGGTCGGTAAGCCTATTTTGCGGGAAATTATAGGTGCGGATGCGTTGGCTACGGTCGCCACTGCCGGTGAGACTCTTGCGAGTCGCGGATTGTTGAGCCGCCAGTTCTTGTTGTTTCTTGTCGTAGATTCTTGCCTTGAGCACGCGCAGTGCTTTGGCCAGATTTTTGTGCTGGCTCTTTTCATCTTGGCATTGCACGACGATGCCGGTCTCGTGGTGCGTCAAGCGGATCGCGGACTCCGTTTTGTTGACGTGCTGGCCGCCCGGCCCCGACGCGCAAAACTTGTCGATGCGGTAATCGTCCGCCTTGAGATCGACTTCGATGTCCTCGGGTTCGGGCAGCACCGCGACGGTCGCGGCCGAAGTGTGCACGCGGCCCTGGGTCTCGGTCTCGGGAACCCGCTGGACACGGTGACCGCCCGATTCATATTGCAGATCGCGATAGACGTTTTCGCCCTCGAGCGTGAGCATGATTTCCTTGAAGCCGCCCATCTCGGTAGCGTTATGATCCATGACCTCCGTTTTCCAGCCCTTGGTCTCCGCATAGCGGCGATACATCTCATAGAGATCGCGTGCGAATAACGCGGCTTCATCACCGCCAGTCCCGGCGCGAATTTCCATCACGCAGCGAGTTCGATGGCTGTCATCGCCACCGACGGTGTAGGACAGCAAATCTTCCCAGAGCGTTTCTCTCGCTACCCTCAGGCTCGCCATTTCGGCGTTGGCCATGTCGCGTTCCTCGGCGTCATCGGCAGCCTCGGCCATCTCGGCACAGCCCCTAATCTCGTCGGACAGCCGCTTGTACTCGCGATATTTCTGGGCGAGTTTCGCGAGTCCACCGTGCTCACGGGCGACCGCGCTCATGCGAGCGCCATCGGCGAGCACGTCCGGGTCAGACATGCTGTGCTCGAGGTCTTCGTAACGGGCAAGTTTCTCTTCGAGCGTGTCGCGAATTGATCCGCTCATGGGCCATGATTTCAGTGAATTGGGGGGCGACGAAAAAAGCCGCCCACAATGCCCGGTGCTGGGGCGAATGCGTGCGGCTACATGGAGGTGACAACAATGAAGAAGCTACTTGACGGCTTTCTTCTTGACGGGCTTCTTGGCTTGCAAGCCATAGGTACCGGCAGCAAATTTCTTCTGGAACTTGTCGATCCGACCGGCCGTGTCCACGAACTTCAACTTACCGGTGTAGAACGGGTGACATTGGCTGCAAATGTCGACGCGGATCTCACCGCTGCGAGCGGTGCTGCGGGTGACGAACGCATTTCCACAACCGCAGGAGATCGCGGTTTCTTGATAATTAGGGTGGATGCCGTCTTTCATGGCGTTTGCTCTTCAATGATTTGAGGGATGACCGCTGGCTTATGTACAGCGAGTCGAGCCCAGCATCGTACGCGAGCGAAGCCCCTTTTGACAAGGGCTTTCGAGCTGTTCTGCGACGGTTCCAGCACCCTCGATGCGTCCGGCAACCCCACCCAGCGGTGTAAATCTCAGGATTTTTCTGGCATTCATCCGTTCATGCGGGTACAAAAACAGGCTACAGGGGGGGTGATGGAATGCGAATTCGAGCTTTTCCGCGGATCTTTTCACAATACTTGGCCGCCATCTGGCCCATCCTTTTCTTCGCTGGCGGCTGCGACCGGAATCCGGGCGTCGTCCGAGAGACGAGCGAGATGTCCTTTGAGGACGTCGCCGGCCAACTCGCCGCGGAAGAGGCGGCCGCCCGTGAATCGAAGGAGGCGGTGCGATGAATCGCAATCGGCAATATTACGGTCCGCCAGGTGAACGCCAGCATCTCGCTTTCACGCTCGTCGAATTACTGGTCGTGATTGCGATCATCGGCGTGCTCGTCGGGTTACTGCTACCGGCCGTGCAAGCGGCTCGCGAGGCCGCGCGGCGGATGAGCTGCAGCAATAACGTCAAGCAACTGGGACTGGGCATGCACAACTACCACGCTGCCTACAACCAGCTTCCGATCCACGGCGTCGGCCCGACTAACGAGCACGACAACACGGCCACCTTTGGCGTGAACAAAGACGGCACGGACTTCAATCGCATGGAGCTCACGTACTTGGTGGGACTGCTGCCGTACGTCGAGCAACAAGCGTTATGGGACCAATTGAGCCAACCGCTACTCGAAGCCGATGGTGATCGCTGGCCCGCGTTCGGACCGCGTCCCATCCATGGCGACTATCCGCCCTGGGCCACCGAAATCTCGACGTTCCGATGCCCGAGTGATCCCGGTGTGGGGTTACCTGCACTGGGTCGCACGAACTATGCGGCGTGTACCGGCGATGGCTTCTATGAGTCCGAGCATGGCGTCACGGTCTGGAGCGGTACCCGTTGGTTGTACGAGCGAGATACGTTGGCGATGGAGCGAGCACGGTGTGGACTTCGCGGAACGTTCGTCACACGCAAGTCGATGCGGTTTCGCGATATCACCGACGGACTGTCCAACACCATCGCGGCGGGCGAAATCGCCACCGGTCTCGGCGATCGGGACAAACGCTCGATCGGATTCACGAACGCGAAGGGTGGCTTCTTCGAAGTGGCGAACAATGCCAAACGATGCCATGACCTCGGCTTCATCGATCCCGCTCGACCACGCTTTCTGACGGCCGCCGCGAACGTCTATGCCCCGGTATCGCAGCGTGGTTTTCGCTGGGGCGATTTCCACACCCTGCAATCACAAATCAACACGATCCTACCGCCGAACTCCGAGATTTGTTTGGTCGGATCGAGCGATACCTACGGCGTCGCGCCGCCGAGCAGCCGACATCAAGGGGGCTGCCATATCTTGATGGCGGATGGGGCGGTGAAGTTCATCACCGACTCGATCGAAGCGGGTAACTCGAAAGCTCCGTGCGTGTATTGCAAAGCCCTCGTCGGCCAAACGAACAGTCCCACGCCCGCCGGATCGGCGAGTCCTTTCGGTTTGTGGGGTGCGCTCGGGACCCGTGCTTCGAGCGAGACCGTTCAAACGGCGTTTTAGGCGAGAGCATGACCATCGCCGGACCCGGGGACCCCTCGTGTTACTCGTTCCTCCGACTGGCCACCGTCCTGGTGCTGGTCCGTGGGACTGGGTGAGTTATCTTAGGCGGATACGAAATCGGTTTCCTCGCGGATGCAATGGAATGATGCTCACCACGTGCTGTCGGTCGGAGTTTGAAGCGGGCGACCGCGAGCGCGGTGAATCGCTCGCCCAATTGGATTGCGTCGAGGTGACGGTCGTCGGTCGCAAGGGTGCGATGGCGATCGTCGAAGGCTCTGCGGATGAAGATTACGTCGTTGGGGTCGATTACAGCGACGCGAGCGATGGCGAACTCGGCGTGCATTGTGATTGCCTGCGGTTCGATGATGGCTATCCCTGCAAGCACCTGTGGGCAGTCCTTAAAAAGCTCGACGCCGAGTACGACGTGTTGCAAGGTCGCCATGCCTCGCTCGAATTGTTTGGTGTCGACGTCACCACGCTCGATGTCGGCGCCGAACTTCGTCAACGTCCCGCCACCCCGTCGAGGGTGACGCGTCGATCGAATAACGGATCGACGTCCCTCACAGCCCCCAAGCCAGCGTCCGGCAACGCGGTATGGAAACGAACGCTGCAGCGACTCGCTCAGCAATCGACGACGCACTCACGTTCGCACATCAGCGATGTTCCGCGGCACGCGTTCTCGGATGCCGTCTGGCAACAGCAACACTGGTTCGTCCTGTCGCTCGCGCGAGCCGCTAATGAACGTGGTTTGCAGCTCGACATCATGCGGAGCACACGCAAAGCGGATGGCCAATGGAGCAAGCCCGTGCCGTGCAGTGTCTCACCGGCTCAGGTTCGCACGACGGTCGATCAACGCGAACGAGCCGCCTTCTCGGTGCTCGCGCCTCAGAGCGTTGCCAACAATCACTATGGCTACTATCGCAGCAGCGAAACCGCCACGTTCAATGTCGACCCCGACGTCCTCGCCGACTCGCTGCGATTGCTGCAGGCGACGGGGCGGTTCGCGTGGAAACTCGGGGATGGACGTTACTTCGAGGACGCGCGGGCGGTCCACTCGGTCGATGTCGGCGGCGAACCTTGGCGACTCAAAATCCGTCTCGCCGAGAGCGCCGACAAAGCGACGCAAATCTCGCTCACGGCCGCACTGCATCGCGGCGACGAGCGTCTCGCGATCTCGCGCGTGATGCTCGCCTCCGAAGCTGGCTACGCACTCATCCAGCACGAGATCACGCCCGACGTGGAAGCCGATCTGATCTTCATTGACGCCGCCGAGGCCGCATCGCTGCGCGGATGGCAACAAACGGGCGAACTCCTGGTGCCGCGCCGCAGCCTTAATACGCTGCTCGCCGAACTCGCGCAAAGCCACGCGAGCTTTGACCTCGATATCGATCCGTCGCTCGACATCGTTCAATCGACCGCGACTCCCGGTGGTCGGTGCTTGCTCAAGCAACGAACCTCCAACCCAGGCGTGTTTGATGCGTCACTGCTGGTTCGCTATGAGGACACGGACCTGATGTTCGACGCCCACCAGCGTTGGTGGTGGGATGGGAGCAAAAAGCGGATCGTTCGCCGCGACGAAGCAGCCGAACGAGAGCTGCTCGGTACGATCCCAGCGGCAGCATTTCGCGTCGAGCAAGCTTCAATCTCCACGCTCTCGTCCCATGTCTACCGCGACGGCCATGAGCAACTGCCCGTCGCCTCGCTCGTCGTCGCTCGGGAGCGATTCATCGAAGTCGTCGAGACTCTTCGTGCCGCTAACTGGGAAGTACTCGCGGAAGGTTCGCCGATACGCATTGCGACGGACTTCAACATCACCGTCAACTCCGGCACCGATTGGTTCGATTTGTCGGCCGAAGCCGACTTCGACGGGATCACCGCGTCGCTACCGCAACTACTGGCGGCTCTTCACAGCGGCAATCATACCTTCGTGCTCGATGACGGCACGCTCGGCATGCTGCCCGAAGCGTGGCTCAAGAAGTTTGCCGGGATGCGAGCGAGCGGCGAGGTGACCGAAGACGGAATCCGCTTCAGTCGCATTCAAGCATTGCTCTTGGACGCGATGCTCGCCGAACAAGACGACGTCCAGCGTGACGCTTCGTTCACGGAGTTCTGCGACAAGCTCAAAAACTTCGAAGGCATCGGGCCCGCCCAGCCACCGGAGTCGTTCGTGGGCACGATGCGTCCGTACCAACAACTCGGTCTCGGTTGGTTCGAGTTCCTTCGCGAGTTTCACTTTGGCGGTTGTCTCGCCGACGACATGGGCCTCGGCAAAACAATCCAAGTGCTGGCGCTGCTCGAGAACCGTCGCACGCGAACGTTGACCGAGGGCGAGATGCACAAGCCGTCGCTCGCGGTCGTGCCAAAAAGTTTGATTTTCAATTGGATCGATGAAGCCAAACGATTCACGCCCGGCTTGCGATTGC
>JBBSJZ010000388.1:0-6123 GCA_038256795.1 Pirellulales bacterium
GCCGTGATCAATTGCGTCGGGTCGTGCAACACGTAGAGGGCGACAAATTTCAACAGCCCGCTAGCGATCTTGATGGCTTCGATCGACTCCGGAGTCGACGTGTCCATCTTGTAAAGCGAGAGCATCAAGTCGGGCATTGCGACGTAGAGGATCGCCCACAGAATCGAGTACAGCCAACCGATCGCGAGTGCAGCCACCACCGACTTGGTCGCTCGCTCGGGGCCACTTTGCACGAGATGGCGACCGACGAGGACGGACGCAGCGATCGAGACGCCGACGAGCGGGATGAATGCGACCATATTGAAATTGATCGCCATCGTCGTCGCCCTCAGTGGAACGTCACCGAGCCGACCAATGCGAAGCACAATCAACGAGAACGCACCCGCCTCGTTGAGATACATCAGCCCCGTGGGAAAGCCGAAGAACACCAACTTTTGAAACAACCGGCGATCAAAGCTGAATCCACTCAGCAAGCCATAGCGAGCCTGCAACGCCGGTTTCGCTAGCAGTGCCGCAAAACACGCGGCCTTGAACCAGAACGTCAGGCTGCTGGCGATGCCCGCGCCGGCGATGCCCATCTCGGGAATTGGGCCGAAGCCAAAGATCATTGCCAAGTCCAGGATGACATTGAGCGCACCCGCCGCCAGGCTGACCCACATGATCGCAGCCGTCCGCTCGGTTCCAGAAAAGAATCCGCTCAGCGCGGTCTCGAGCACCGAACCGATGCTCCCGAGCATCAGCGTTCGCATGTAAATCGTCTCCAACCGCAATAGCGATTCGGGTTGGTCGGCCAAGCGAAAAATCTCCGGCGCGTAGTACGCGAGAATCGCGAACATCGGGATGGTTAGAAGCGACAACCAAACCGATTGCCACAAAAACCGACCGACGCCCGCATGCTGGTTCGAGCCAACCATTTGGCTAATGATCGCACCGGTCATCGACGCGATGCCCATCGGCAAACACACGGCGGTCCAGTACAGATTGCCCGCGGCCATCGACGCGCTCATTGAGGCACCGTCGTATCGCAAGAGCAATGTTCGATCGACAAACAACACGAGCGAGAACGTCGCGGTACTCACCATCAGCGGCATCGCGATCCGAAAAACTTCGAGAAACGCGTGCAGCCAAGTCGAATTCGGATCCGGAAGCAACCGTGACTCGGGTGTCTCGGTCGAAGGTGATGTCAAGATTTGGCCGCTCCCACCGCCGCAGCAAACCCCATCCCGGCGATCAATCCGCCCAAGTGTGCACCATTGGCGACATTCGGAATGATCGGCGTAAAACAGATCGCGAGCCAAGCGAGCATCAATATCACCGTCGATGGCGGCATCCGCACGGGGAAGGACGGATCGACGAGCGGACGAATCCACAAGTAGCCGAACAATCCATACACCGCACCCGACGCACCAATCGCATTCGCGCCTCCGCCCAAAGCATCCGGGAAATACACCTGGACCAACGTGCCGATGAGCTGTGACACCAACACCAGCACGACGTAGAACCACGACCCTTGCAGGCGTTCGATCAGCGAACCGAGCGAGTAGATCCACATCATGTTGAACAGCAGGTGCAGCGTGCTGCCGTGCATGAATAACGGTGTGATCGATCGCCACACTTCACCGCGTTTGATCGATGCGAAGGGGTCTTCAACCCCACGCTCCGGTGACATCGCTTCACGTGGGTCAAGGAAGCTCAAATTACAATACAGTTGTTCTTCAAACGACAGCGTTCCCGGAACGCTCGCGGGTTTCGGCCGAGCAAAGTTAGTCAAAAAACTGGCGAGTAACGAAAGGACGATGATGCCGATGGTGACCGGAATCATTTGCTGACGAATCGAGCCGCCGCCCATCATGCCGCCCATCGCCCGGCCCAGTCCCGACGCGCCACGCAGCGGTGCGGAGCGGCGGAGTTTTAGCTTCTTGATGTTGTCCGCAGCCTTCTGCTGGCGGATCCGATTCGCTTCCGCACCGGCGCTGAATCGCTCATCCGCCGGGCTGGCACGGAACTCGTCGAGCAATTCACGAGCGCGGACCAAGTCAGCCTCATTGCGAATCCAAACATTGACGCTCCCACCGGACTCGCTTGCCGCATCCATCGACGCATCGATCGACTGGGTCGTCAAATAGTCACGAAACCGTTCCGCCAGTGCTGCGCTATCCAAACTACCGATACGACGCATGAATCCGCCCAGTGGGGATTAAGAAGGGAAGCAGATCCCCGAGGGGAATCCATTGCTGATCAAGTCCAGTGCAATTGTTGTACGCACTGGGCCGCCAAGCTCCCACCCCCAAGACCTCGCCTAACGGACGGATTCACCGTCGATGCGAAAGATCGCAAAATGCCCCTTGCCGTCCGGGTACGCGTACTCTTGGACCTTGAATTTCCCCTCGACGGTGACGGGCCGCGTCACAAAGTCGGTGGTCTGGCCGGGTACCATTTCGATAATGACGCAATCGTAAAGTGCCGCACCCGGACCGAAACAGCACTCTTGGTTGTCGCGAACGAGCACGAATTGCTCGATGTCCGTTTCTTTGAACAATGTCGCGGGCAAGATGTAACCGCGCAGCTTCACCTTGCGACCGCCTAACTTCTCAATCGATTCCGGAAGCAACTTGCGTTGGAAAGGATCGTCCTTCTCGATGTCGAACTTCAAGTCATCGAACGTGATCTCACCCTTGGCAAGATTCGCCTCGCTGCTGCGTTTCGTTTCGACTTGCTCGGTCGCTGCGGCCGAGTTTGTTGCCGCTGGAGCGAGCGCCGCTCGGCTTGCCTCCGCACCCAGTTTCGCGGGTGGCTCGGCCGCGATCGCCCCCGAGCCAATGACCACCGTAATCCCTAGCATGAAGAATGGACGAAAGAATCGAGTCATTGTGCTATGGGTGGGTGAGTGAGGGGAGCGTGGGGCTAGCGAATCTGGTCAACACGCATTCGATAGAAGACAAAATTCTCGAAGTCAGTGACCGTTTGTGGAGCACGATTGACTGAGAACTTTCCGGCAAGCTTGATTTTGGTCATGCCCGCCTTCATGGTTTGGCCACCGCCCAGGGTCACTTCAATCATATCCGTCGAACGCGGTTGCCCGCCGAAACAACAGGTGCCCAAGTCGGGGACCATGATGAATTGGCGGAGGATTCCGCTTCCGGATGACGGGTGGATGTAACCTTTCAAAAAGACGTTGGCTCCGTCAATGGCGATCGACTTTTCCGTTGGCATATCGGGAAGCGACGGGTTCTGCTGCAAATCGTAGAACTGGACCCGTTCGTAACCCTCGGGGACTTCGGTCATGTAGATGTAAATGTGCGCGGCGAGTCCCCCGACGAGCAGCAGCGAATTGAGCGCGATGCCGGTGACCGCCAGCGTCTTGCCGCTGAATTCGTTCTCGTAGCGAGTCGTCGCCCGCCATCCGACCACGCCAGCGAGAATGCCGACGACGGTGAGTACCAACATCGGTGCGAACGTTTGCAGCAAGCCTGGAATCGCGAGTCCCAAGAAGATCAACGAGGCGATCGCCGCACGGCTGATCGCCCGATAAGGATAGTCGACCACTTCATCGGTCGTCGACATTTGAATCGAAGCACTCATGTGCGAAAAACCAATTTACAATGGAGTGAATAAGTCTAAGCCTCGGACGCTTGCTTCCCGCCGGTGAGGAGAAGGTATTGCATGATCACCAACGTCGCCAGCGACATCGCCAGTACGCTCACGAGCCGCCAAGGGTTCATCGGCACGATCATCGCGATCGGCGCCGCAACGACCGGCAAGGGAGTGACGCTCGCCGCTGGCTTCATCGGCTCGAGCGATACACCGGCGTTCGGCAGTGCCGCCTGGCTGAGTCCTGGCGACCGCTTCGTCGGCACCGCTGGACGCTGCGCTATTTTGGTCGACTCGGGACGCGTGAGCGAAGACTGGTTCGGCGCCGGTTCTTTCGCTGGCACTGGAATCGCAAAAAATGTGTTCGCCCGCCGGACACTTTCGGGATCGACTTCCTCGAGCTTCTTAAGTGCCTCTTTGGCCTCGGGAAGTGGGCACGCTCGGAGGTAATTCACGACGGGAACGCGGACCCAGTTATTGTCGACGTTCGCTTGAATGAACAATTCACTCAAGCGGTCGATTTGCGTCCAATCATTCCAGCGAGCCAAGTCGGGGATAACGAGGTCGGCCAAGTCCTCGCGGCTGAGCACATGGTGCAGTGATGCGACGAGGGCACTGCGTGGAATGACTTGGCCTTCGGTCCCGTGGAAACGCACGGCCATGATCGCGGCGTAGGTGTCCGCGTAGGGCGCTTGGGCATTGTTCAAAAACAATTCATCGACGAGTGGCAACCCTTTCTCGCCCGCGAGCGTTAAAAAACAAGCGACGAGTGCATCGAGTCCGCCACGGGTGCTCTTCTGGGTGCTGCGAAGCATTTGCTCGAGCATCGGCAGATCCGCTTCGCTGCCGCAAACACCGAGCATTGTCAGGTACAAGCGTTTGCGATCCGAGGATAGCTCGGGGTCCTTCATCCACGTCACCAATTGGTCATGGTCCATCCGCGGCTTGAGAGCGCAAATGACAGGATAAGGTGTGCTTGCGAACTCGTCATACGCGTCGCGCGAGAGCATCGTCTCGTCATCTTGAAGGTAGTCGTAGAAAAACTCGAGTCGCTTGAGCGGATCATCCGCGAGCTGGGTGATGTTGACCACGTACGCTTCACCGCGCTCGGACAACGGTAAACATGACCACTGCATGTTCGGTGGGTCGACGCCGGAGAGCATGAAACGACGACCGGACTCGACATCGCCGTAGTAGATCGCTTTGACCGTGTCGCCGAGGCTGACGAGCGAGTCACCCTTGAGAACCTTTTCAATCTTCATTTCGACTTCGCCGGTATCGGGATTGCGCGTCGCGCCCCCGTGCGTGGCTGAAGCGATGACGACTGCATCCATCGCCACCATCTCCTGGCGAAGTGTCTGTGACACGGCGCTGCAAAACGGACACGCCGCTGCGGGGCGACCGAGCACGCCAAAGACAGCGGCGAATGCGAGCATTAGGGTGACAACACGCCGGGGGGATCGATTCAGCAATCGCTGGAATGACACGGTGGTAATCTCAATCGGGGAAAATCGGGCACGTGGAGTGCAATCGGGGCCGGCGATCCATGGAACACCGAACTTCGTTAATCATAGGTGCCGAGGGTGCCTCGTGAGAAGAGATTCGAGTACTTCCGGAGAACTTGAAGCAATCTTTTTGGCAGGAATTCTCGTTGCGATCGACTCAACCGGCCCCATCGAGTGTGCCGATAGTGACGTTAGCTCGTCGTGCCTGGGGTGCTCAATCGCCCTGGGACGACCGAGCGTCAAACTCGTTTTCAGATACTAACCACGACACTCGCGGCGTGAATGTCGCGTTGTCAGCCGCTTTCGAGGGGGGAAGCAGCCATGCTCCGTCAAGTTTTTATTGCCGCACTGCTGGTGTGCAGTCTGAGCGTGGTCGCTGAGACCGCTTCCGCGGACCAACGTGCTTACGGACAAACCTGGGGCGGTGAGTCCGATTACCGCGATTGGAACCGCTTCTATCACTACCCGTACGTCTACTACCCGCAAAATTTCTACGGGCAAGAGTACTACAAGAGCAGTGACAGCCTCTACAACCGCTATCCGGCCGAAATGCGGATCCCGGTGTACAACAAGAAGTGGCACAACCCGTATCCGAGTGCCCGCCGGTATCACTCCGGTCACCACTTCATGCTCGACGTGTTCTAAGCGATGTCGGCTGGATCCAACGCACGAGCTATCGCGCGGTTGTTGGCGTCGGCCGATGTGCCGCTGTGGATCATCACCGCGGATCAGCGAATTGGATACGTTTCGGCAGCCGCTGCGGTCTGGCTGGGGATCGACGGTAACGATTTGGTGGATCGGCGATGCGGTCAGGGAACGGCAGCCAGCGAACAGGCTGCGGATCAACTCGCCGCGTCCTTGTCGCCGCCCGCTGGGATGACCCAGCGTGGTGCGATGCTGCTGCGGGTCCAGCCCAACACACCTGCCAAGGTCTCCAGTCGCGACGTGCTCTTTGTTCGCATCGGCGACGGCACGGCGGCAGTGACGATGGCGGTCGCGGGCACCTACCAGCTCGCCGACGTCGACA
>JBBSJZ010000389.1:0-6123 GCA_038256795.1 Pirellulales bacterium
ACACACCAAGTCGCGGATGTCACGAGTGAAGCCGCAATGATGAGGACCGCAGCGAGGATGAATCCGCCCAGTGCGATGCCCTTGCGAACCAACGTCGGTGAGTATCCGACTGAGATCAAGCGATCGGATACCCATCCCGTGATCACGGTGGCAACGGCCATCGCCAGAAACGGGAGCGCCGCCAAGACGGCCGTTTGTCGCAAGTTGTATTGATGCACCTCCATCAAATACGATGGCAGCCACGTCAACAGGAAATACCAAACGTACCCGAGGGCGAACATCCCCAGCGACGTCCCCCACACGCTGCGATTTGCGAGCACGCTGACGAGCGACGGACCCTCAGCCGAGTCGAACGGTGGTCTTAGACGACCTTCGTCACCGGTCCGCGGACGCGAGGGGACGAGCGCGATCCAGGGAACCAGCCACACCAGCCCGCCTAAACCGAGCACGATAAACAACAGACGCCAACCGAATTGGTCCACCAACAGTCCACCCGCGAGAATACTCAGGGCGGGGCCCACTTTCGAGCCGGCATCGATCAGTGAATTGGCGGTGCCGCGTTGGTGTTCCTGGAAATTCTCCACCACCAATCGCGAGATCGCTGGGTAGGCAACACTCTCGCCAACACCGAGCAACAGTCTCGCCATAATCAGGGCGCTGAACCCATCCACGGAACCGGTCAGTACCGTCGCGACGGTCCAAACCAGGTAGCCGGCAGCGTAAACCCACTTCACGTCCACTCGGTCAACCAACCAGCCGGCGGGGATCTGCAGCAGTGCGTAAGTCCAGAAAAACGCAGAGAGCAGAAGCCCTTTTTGGGTCGGCGTTAGCGAAAATTCTAATTCCATGGACGCAACTGCCACCGACAGGGCGCCACGATCGATATAATTGACGAGGATCGAGATTACCAACAATCCCAGTAACCACCATCGTGTCGAGGGTGCGACGATCATCGTTTGAGTGTTGGTCGATGCGTTGGGGTGGAGAAAGTCCCCAAGGTAACCGATCCGACGCACGTGTGCCTGCCTGACTCCCCGCCCCGCCAGTCTCCATTCCAGCCGACGCGAATGTTTTGCATGAGATGTTTCCCACATCCTGTTGTGATCCTTGCCACTTCACTCGCTCTCAGTGCGGCTGCGCCACTTGCAGCGGCAGATGCCGAAGCACCCACCGCAACCGATGTCGCGTTCTTCGAGACGCACATTCGTCCGATCTTGGTCGAGCACTGTTACGAGTGCCACTCCGGCGGCGAGTCCGACGGCGGGCTGGTGCTCGAGTCGCGCGAGACGACGCGGCGCGGAGGGAACTCGGGCCAAGTGATCGTCGCCGGTCAGCCAGACGCGAGTCGCTTGATCGAAGCAGTTCGTTACGATAACCGTGATTTACAGATGCCGCCTCAGAATCGACTTTCGTCGAGCCAGGTAGCGGCTTTGGAGAAATGGGTCTCGTTGGGAGCGCCCGACCCGCGTGAATCCCCACCAAGCACTGAATCGGATGATTCGGCCATCGCACCAACGGGCATGTCGCTCGCCGAGGGAAAAGATTTCTGGTCGTTCAAAGCGATCATCAAACCCGAGTTGCCTCGGACCAACGGCTCCGCGTGGATCAAGTCGCCCATCGACGCGTTCATTCTCGCCGAACTCGAAGACCAAGGGCTCGAGCCCTCACCAGCAGCGGACCGCCGCACGCTCATCCGCCGCGTCACGCAAGATTTAATCGGTTTGCCACCGACGTCCGACGAGATCGAAGCTTTCGCAAACGACCCGCGTCCGGATGCCTATGAGCGACTCGTGGAACGATTGTTGTCGTCGCCCCAATATGGTGTGCGTTGGGGACGACATTGGTTGGACGTGGCTCGCTACGCCGATAGCAATGGACTCGATGAAAATCTCGCTTACGGCAACGCTTGGCGTTATCGCGACTACGTCGTCGATGCGTTCAATGTTGACATGCCCTACGATCAATTCGTCAGCGAGCAAGTCGCCGGCGACTTGCTACCCGATGCTGATGCCGACACCAAGACTGCGACCGGATTCCTCGTCCTTGGCGCCAAAGTGCTCGCAGAACCGGACCGCGAGAAACTCGAAATGGACACGATCGACGAGCAACTCGACTCGATCAGCAAAGCGTTTCTCGGATTAACATTCGGTTGTGCACGTTGTCACGACCATAAATTTGATCCCATCCGACAAGCCGACTACTACGCGTTGGCGGCAATCTTCAAGAGCACTCGCACGTTCGCGGAATCCAATACCGGCGCCATCAAGCATTGGAACGAACATGTTTTCGCCAGCGACGATGAACTCGAAGCGTTGAAAACGGTCGACGCCGAGATCGCGAAACTCAAGGCGGTGGCGGCCGCATTCAAAAATGAAGCGGTGGCTAAGTTTCGGCAAGTGAACGAATCACTAGCAACCCCATTCACGTTCGACGAGACTGAGTCGGTCGAGTACGGGCGATTGATGGAAGCCGCGAGGCTAGTTGAAAGTGCAGCGCCGGACGCGGCTGCGGCGATGGGCGTACAAGATCGCGAGATAGCGAAGAGTTTGCCGCTTCACATTCGCGGCAGCCACCTGAATCTCGGCGAAAGCGTCACGCGTGGATTTCCTCAAGTCATGCAATCGTCAGCCAACGAGACGGTATTTCCCGACGACCAGAGCGGACGCCTGGAGCTTGCCCAGTGGATGGCATCACCCGATCACCCGCTCACCGCACGCGTTTTTGTCAATCGCGTTTGGCGATGGCACTTCGGCGAAGGCCTGGTTCGCTCGACCGACAATTTTGGGGTGCTGGGCGACCGACCATCTCACCCAGAATTGCTCGATTGGTTAGCGAGTGAATGGATCGCCCAAAATTGGTCAACCAAGTCGCTGCATCGATTGATCCTGCGATCGAGCACTTATCAAATGTCATCGTCTCACCCCCAGGCAAGGCAATACGAGATTGTTGATCCTGCGAATCGGTGGCGTTGGCGATTTCAACTGCATCGACTTGAGGCTGAACAAATACGCGACTCCATTTTGGCCGTGGCCAATCGCTTGGACACGACCCTCGGTGGTAAGACCGTACCGCTGAGGAATCGTCAATTTGTTTTCGATCACACGTCACTCGACTTCACGAAATACGACAGTCTGCGACGGGCCGCTTACTTGCCGGTGATCCGCAACAATCTCTACACGGTGTTCGAACAGTTCGATTTCCCCGACCCCACGGTGCCGACCGGGGATCGCAATGAGACCGTCGTCGCACCCCAATCCCTGCTGCTCATGAACTCCGATTGGGTGATGGACTCGGCCGAGACGATCGCACGCGATTTGTTGCGAGCATCTGCCAGCGATGCGTCACGTGTCGATAACGCTTACCGGAACATCCTGGGCCGACCGGCGACGGAGGCGGAGACGACACGGGCACTCGCGTTCCTTGACCCGCCACCGAGCAACGCATTCACGAGTAAGGCATTCACGAGTGACGCATCGCCGAGTGACGCATCGCCGAATGACCCCCAGCGGTCCTGGGCACTGTTCTGCCAAAGTTTACTAATCGGTAACGAATTCATGCACGTTAGATGAGCATCGCCATGAACGCCCCACTTCCAATGTCTCGCCGTCGATTGCTGCAAACCAGCGCCGCCGGATTCGGACATCTGGCATTCGCATCCTTGCTTGAGCGAACCGCCTTGGCCGAGGATCCACTCGTCGTCAACCCACTCGCACCACGGGTGCCGCACTTAATGGCACGTGCGAAACGGATCGTGTTCTTGTTCATGAAAGGCGGTCCTTCGCACGTCGATACCTTTGACCCCAAGCCGATGCTGGATCGTGACGACGGCAAGCCGTTGCCGATGGACTTGCCACGAATCACGTTCGCCGCGCAAGGCAATCTGCTCAAGTCACCGTGGCGATTCAAGCAATATGGTGACAGTGGTTTACCGGTGAGCGAATTGTTTCCGCACGTGGCCAAGCATGTCGACGATTTGTGCATCCTGCGCTCGCTGCACGGTTCGAATCCCGCGCACGGCGGGGCTTTGCTCAAAATGCACACCGGCAGCGACCAATTTGTGCGTCCCAGCCTCGGATCGTGGGTCACTTATGGGCTGGGCTCCGAAAATGAGAATCTGCCCGCGTTTGTAACAATTTGTCCGACGCTCGCGCACGGCGGTGTCAACAACTGGGGTTCCGCTTTCTTACCCGCCTCCTGTCAAGGCACGCCGATCGGGAACGCATCCCAACCCGTGCGGTCGGCCGGGGTGAAGCACATTCGCAACGATCGCATCTCTCGCAGTGACCAGCGACAACAACTCGACTTGATCGAACAACTCAATCGCCAGCACTTGGACACCATCGGCAGCAACGCTGCACTCGAAGGTCGACTGAATTCCTTCGAGCTCGCCTTTCGCATGCAAGCGACGATGCCGGAAATTCAAGACTTGTCGACCGAGACTGCGTCGATGCTGCGTGGCTACGGCATCGATAATCCCGTCACCGAAAATTTCGGTCGCCAGTGTCTCATGGCCAGACGCTTCTTAGAAAACGGCGTTCGGTTCGTGCAGGTCACCCACAGCGACGGTGACGTGCAATGGGACCAGCACAGTGATTTGCATCGAGGCCACTCCAAGAATGCGGCGGAAGTGGACAAGCCGATCGCGGGCTTCTTAGCCGACCTGAAATCGCGCGGGATGCTCGACGATACCTTGGTGCTATGGGGTGGAGAGTTCGGACGCACACCCACGGCCCAAGGCACGGACGGCCGTGATCACAACCCACACGGATTCACCATGTGGATGGCGGGTGGCGGCGTGAAGGGCGGTTTTGCATATGGCAGCACCGACGAGTACGGGTACTACGCCGCGGAAAATCGCCTGCACATTCATGATTTGCACGCGACGATTTTGCACTTGCTCGGTCTTGACCATGAGCGATTGACCTACCGATTCGCCGGACGCGACTTTCGGCTCACCGATGTCTCCGGACGCGTGGCGACGGAGATATTCAGCTGAGGGACGGCTGAACAATTACTTTCGCTGAGTCCCCTCGCCCCACGCATCCAGTTCAGCTCGCCTTGCGTCAAAACCGCTCACGGGCTGGGACGTTGTTGCTGGAGCGACTCGAGGTGGGCGATTCGCTCGTCGACTTGACGCAAGAGCGAGCTGACCACGGAGATGCGAGTATCGAGGTCGGCCTTGAGTTCTCGCTGCAGATCGAACATCGCGACTTGCCAGCGCTGGGTTTCGACGGGCGCGTCGGACAAGGGCAGCGATCGTTTCGTCTCAGCCGTTTGCTGTGCGACGGCCTGGTCGGACGCCGTCATCTCAACACGTTGGCGCTGGCGAGCGGAGACCCGGCGACGCACGAGCACCCAAGCGAGCATGATGAATCCGGCAATCATCGTCATTTGCTCGGGTGGGATGATGCTGGCGATGATCATGGACTCGGTTCCCAGGTCAGTACAAACGGCGCGGTGGACCTTGAACTTTGCCACATGCTAGCGATGCTGGTACGAGACACGACCTCGCATTGGTCGCTAGCACCGTTCATGCTGGGGCTTTGTGCCGAATGTTCCGGATGTAATGATTCATCGAACTCGCTGCCCGACCTGAGCCCCTTGTGACGCCCTTGTTTTCAACACCTCCATCGGCCGCCGCCGGTTCCCGCAGCGAAACGTCGGAAGTCGTCGTCCAGGTCTGGCATGCGGAAGCATCGGAGAACGATCCCGGTGATCTCGAGCGGTACTGTGAAAGTTGTCTCGACGAGTCGGATCGCGAGCGGTCGTTGCGATTGCGACGGGCGACGACGCGGAACCAACACGTCGTCGGGCGCGGCATGATGCGTCGTTTGTTGTGCGATGTTTCCGAAGGCGAGCTTGAGCCCCAGTCGATTCGTTTCGCGACTCTGGAGCATGGGAAGCCGTACGTGAGCGAACCGCTCCAGGCGTGTCGACCGTTCAACGTGTCGCACACCAGCGGTCTCGTGGTCAGCTCGCTCGTATCCGACCAGCATCATTTGGCTACCGACGACGAGTCCGGGGACACCTTGCTGGGCGTCGACGTCGAACGACTCGATCGAACGACGGATGTGAATATGGCGGAGCGTTATTTTTCGCGGCCCGAGATCGAGTATGTCGTGT
>JBBSJZ010000390.1:0-6088 GCA_038256795.1 Pirellulales bacterium
ATCAGTGCCCAGCTGGACTTGCCCGATGACACGCCATTGGAAGTGACCGAAAGGTACGTCGATCGAATCTCATCGGCGCTGGATCAACTGCAACAGGAGTACATTGATCCGGGAACGGGCCAGTCTTTAATTCAGAATATCATTCGCTTGACCGGTGCCCGCCGACCAGGATCCGAATTTGACAAATCACGCGGTTACATGGCGTTCGAGGTCATGCCGCCGGAACAGCGAACCGTTCCTGGACCGAAGAACAACGAACTGACAAAACGATGGAGCGAGCTCGTCGGTGAAATACCCGAGGCGAGACGCTTCGAGACGCGGTCGGAGTCATCACTGGTTCGAGACAGTGAATACGACGACGAAGATCTCAACATTGAACTCCGCGGCCCCTCCTCGCCGCAGAAACGCGAAGTTGCCCGCGAGATTAAAGCAATGCTCGACGGCTATGCCGAGCTTAAGGATCAGTGGGCAAACATCACCGAAGGCCAAGACGAGCTGGAGATTAGCCTCAAGCCGCGAGCCGCCGAATTGGGGCTGACGCAATCGGCTCTCGCGAGCCAAATTCGACAAGCGTTCTACGGTGAGGAGGCCCAGCGACTGCAGCGTGGGGTCGATGACATTCGCGTCATGGTGCGATTGCCCCTCGAAGCCCGTCGATCCTTGCACACGCTCGACCGCATGAAAATTCGCACGCCTCGGGGTGCCGAAGTGCCGCTCGATACGGTCGCCACGATCAACCTCGTCAAAGCCCCCTCGCAAGTCGAACGAAACGATCGGGCCGAGATCATTCGCTTGGGAGCCCAACCGGTGGATGAAGCCGTCAATGTCATCGGGATCTCCAAAGAAATGGCGCCCAAGTTGAACGAATTGTGCATCAAGAATGGCTTGTCGTACCAATATCTCGGTTACGTCGCCGAAGCGGAAAAGACCAAGCGGCAAACGATCATCGGTTCGTCATTGCTGTTCTTGACGCTCTACGGATTGTTGGCGATCGCGTTGGGCTCACTCGTCCAACCGATTTACGTTTTGCTGGCCGTACCGTTTGCCATCATCGGGGCACTCTTCGGCCACATTCTGCTCGAGCTGACACCGTCGTACCTGTCGATCTTTGGGATGTTGGCATTGGCCGGAATTGCGGTCAATGACACCCTAGTGATGGTCGATTTCATCAACCGTCGGCAAGCGACGGGAGTATCGCTATTGGACGCGGCACTCGAGGCCGGGGGCAAACGCTTTCGTCCCATCTTTTTGACGTCGATCACCACCTTTGTCGGCCTTTGCCCGCTGATGATGGACGAATCGATCCAGGCCCAGTTTCTAATTCCGATGGCCGTTTCGCTGGCCTTCGGTGTACTCTTCGCCACCGCAATCACGCTCTACATGGTACCCTGTGCCGTCATCGCCGGCGCCGACATCGCCCGCGTGAGCAAGGCGGCGGCGCACTGGTATTGGTCGCCCCTGGCAAAGCGATAGCACGGTGAAGCCAATTTCTGCAGCAACCAAAACACTTAGTTCGAGCTGCGGTCTCTTCCTCCACCGTCCCCGCGCAAACGCTCCATGGGAGAAATCGCAAGCGGACGTCAGAGATTGAACATGCGTTGCAGTCCTTCTCATTGACACATCACGACAGACAAAACGCGAAGCCGAGAGGGGACCGCTTATCGTCGATGATTGCCGCTCGCAGGTAGTCACGCGAGCGAACTAGGTTCTTGAAACTTCTGGATTGACGGGCGGTTGTGAAACCTGGTACAGCCATCGGCATGTGCTCCCACCCCCACCGATTATCGCTCCCCGCTGCGGCACGAATGCTCTTCGTGGGGATGTCGTTGTTGTTGAACTGTGACGCGGGGTTCTGTCTCGCCGCCGACCCGGCGGGCGAAACGCGGCCCTGTGTTTTGTTGACCAATGACAACGTGCTCTACGGAACCGCGAAACAGACCGGCGAGTGGGTCCTGGTGCGAAATGGTGATGGGAACGAATCACGCTTACCTCGGCAAAACGTCGCCTGTTGGGCCAATTCGATTCGCGATCTGTACCAATTTCGCATCGACCGACGACGTCCCGGCAATCTGCAAGATCTACTCGCCGACGCGCGTTGGTGCTTGGATCATGAATTGCTGGATGAAACCACCCAGTTGATCACCGAGATCCGCAAATACGATCCCGATGGCGTCACGACACGCTTGCTAGAAAACCGAGTTCAACACCGAACCGCGCCGACGGACCAACCTACCGCGTCGATCCCCAGCGTCGAGACAACGTCGCATTCGGATGCGAGCGAAGCCTCGTCGGACGATGCTTCGGTCGTCGGTCTCGCAGAACTGCGATCTTTTGCCAGCCAGATTCAACCGTTGCTCGCCAACCGATGCGGCAATTGCCATAGCGACCCGAGTGAGCGCGCGTGGTCGTTAATGTTGCCCGCCCATGGAATGCGTCCTTCATCGCGGATGACCCGCGAGAATATCCGCCGCACCATCTTGTTTGTGGATACGGAGACGCCTGAGTCGAGTGAGTTGCTCGTCAAAGCGTTGACGCCGCACGGCGGCACCGCCGCGGCGTTGGATGCGAACGATGCGAGAGCACTCGAAGCGTTTCGGCTCTGGATTCGACGCACGACCTCGTCCATCTCCCAAGCCAACGACCTACCGCTCGAACGACGCTCACCAGACCGGTCGCTACCGCCGCCCGTATTGCCACTCGACTTCGATGACGAGTCGATACCGGCCGAGTCGGGCACAGACGCATTGCCAGTGCCGCCTTCTCGGATCTCAATGAAGTCTCAAATCGTCGACACGGTAGCGCCCGTGGTACCTAGGGTGTCGCGGTTGCCCGAAGTTTCCAATCCCTTTGATCCGGAAATCTTCAACCGCAAATTTCATCCGCCCCAACCAGCTGCCGATACACCCTGACGCCGGCTCGAGAGTTTACAATGTGGGCCAGGAGGCGACTTGCCTTCACCCGCCCCACCCGCTTTTCGACGGTGTCATTGTATGCGATTGGTCGCTCTACTTTTCGGTTGCGTTGTCGTGGGTGCTTGCACCCTGAGTACCACGCTAGCTGCGGAACCGTCTTGGAGGAAGCAAACGCTCCTCGACAAATTTGTGAGTGAAGGTGCGGCCGCCGGTGACATCGATGGCGACGGTCAAACGGATCTCGTCAGTGGTGCGTATTGGTGGGCTGGCCCGGATTTCCTCAAGCGGTTTGAGTATCGCGTGGTGAAAGAGTTTTCGCCGAGTTTTTACAGCGATCATTTCTTTAGCTTCACCGTCGACATCGACGACGACCAAGACCTTGACATCGTCGAGTTCGGCTTTCCTGGGAAAGCGGCGACGTTGTACGTCAATTCCGGCAACGCCCGCGACGTGACGACGTGGAAAGCGAGTGTGATCGCGGATCAAGTCAGCAACGAATCACCGACGCTCATCGATCTTGTCGCGGGTGGGCTGCCCGAGATCGTTTGCAGTCGAGATACCGCTTTTGGCTACTATCAAGCGACCGAGGATCCGACCGCGGCGTGGACATGGCATCCCGTTTCCGATCCTGGCGTCACCGCGTTTCCATTCGGACACGGCATGGGCGTGGGTGACTTGGACGGTGACGGCCGTTTGGACTTGATCGGGCTCCAGGATTGGTGGCGGCAACCGCAATCACTCGTCCCCGAAACGACGTGGCCGGTGAAACGTTTCGCCGATCAATCGTACGGTGGTGGTGGTGCCCAAATGCTTGTCAATGACGTCAATCGCGACGGTCATCCCGACATCATCACCTCGCTCAACGCGCACGGCTATGGCATCGCCTGGTATGAGGCGAAACCGACCCAATCCGGTGACCTTCGGTTTTTGCGTCACGACATCATCGGCACCTCGTCGATCGACAATCCCTACGGTGTCGTCTTCACGCAACCGCACGCACTCGCACTAGCCGATATTGACAATGACGGGTTCCAAGATCTCGTCACCGGCAAACGCTGGTGGGCGCACGGGGGACACGACGTCGGCGGCAATCAATCTCCAGTCCTCTACTGGTTCAAGATCCAACCTGACGCGAGTTCTCGGGACGGCGTCGACTTTGTACCGCACCTGGTGGATGACGCGACGGGTGTCGGCACCGATGTCTTGGCAGTCGATTTGAATCAAGATTCGCGAGTCGACATTGTCAGCTCAAACAAACGTGGAGTTACCGTTCATTTCCAGGAACCGGCACCCGAAGAGCCTGCTAAAAACTCCGCCACGTCGATGCTGAGATGGGATCTCGGCGTGCATGACGAGTCCGATTTCGCAGCATCACGAACCGCCAACGAAGCGGCCAAGGCGATGCTACTTCCCGACGGTTTTACCGCTGACGTCGTGGCCAGCGAACCGCAAATCGCCCAACCGATCGCGATGTGCTTTGACAATCGTGGACGCATCTTTGTCGCCGAGGGACACACGTACCCGGTGCGCGCTCCCGAAGATGAAGGCAAGGATCGCATCTTGATTCTCGAAGACGCCGATGCTGATGGTTCTTTCGAGACCCAGAAAGTGTTCGCAGAAAATTTGAATCTCGTCTCCGGTATCGAAGTCGGCTTCGGAGGCGTTTGGGTCGGAGCGGCTCCCCACTTCATGTTCTTGCCGGATGCAAATCACGACGACCGCTTCGACGGCACGCCTCAAATTTTACTCGATGGTTGGGGCTACGAAGACACGCACGAAACGCTCAATACGTTCCGCTGGGGACCCGACGGTTGGCTTTACGGATGCCATGGGGTGTTCACTCATTCGCGAGTCGGGAAACCGGGCGCGGCGGAGAAAGATCGCATCCCACTCAATGCCGCCGTGTGGCGCTATCATCCGACCCGGCACGAATTTGAAGTGTTTGCCGAGGGCGGTAGCAATCAATGGGGCATCGACTTCAATGATCGCGGCGATTGGTTCATGGAATGCTGTGTGATTCCCCACCTATTCCATGTCATCCAAGGTGCTCGATATTTCCGCCAAGCGGGCCAGCACTTCAATCCCTACACCTACGAGGACATACCGACAATCGCGGATCACCTGCACTACGGCGATGGCCGTTTTTCGTCCGCGGATTCTGGTGGACAAGTCGATCGTGGACTCGTCAGCCGTTCGGCAGCCACGACGTCGATGGTCGGCGGTGGACACGCCCATTGTGGCATGACGATCTACCAGGGTGACTCGTATCCGGCGTCCTATCGCGGCGAGTTGATCTTTCACAATCTGCACGGACACCGCTTGGTTCGTGAATCGGTCGATCGCGATGGTAGCGGATATATCTCGCGACATCGACCTGATTTTGCACGGACCCTCGACCACGCGTTCGTCGGTGTCGGCGTGATGCTCGGTCCCGATGGCTCACTTTTCATGTCCGATTGGCACGATCCTCAAACGTGCCACCATCGCGATCCCGAGATCTGGGACCGCAGCAACGGACGCGTCTATCGACTTCGCTATGGAGATTTGAAATCCACGAAAAGCGACATCCCGACGATGACCGACATGGCGCTCGTGGACCTGCTCTGGCACAAGAACGTTTGGCACGCTCGTGCCGCGTCCCTCGAATTGCAGCAACGCGCGGCGTCGGGGAAACTCAATCGCAAAGCCGTCGGCGACACACTCGAGAAAATGTCCCAGCCGTTCTCGGCGAACACTCAACGACTGCACGCGATTTGGGCTCGTCACCGCTGTGGACTGCTCACGCAATCGGCTCTCGTCACGCTGCTCGATGATGCCGACGAGACAGTGCGAGGCTGGGCGATTCAACTTTTGTGCGAGCGTAAAACTCACTTCGATTCTGAGCTGAGGGATCGGATGGTGAGGTTGGCTCGAGAAGAATCGTCACCAGTCACCCGCCGCTACCTGGCCAGCGCGCTGCAGCGAATGGTACCCATCGATCGTTGGCCCGTGGCCGAAGCATTCGTTCGGAACGGCCAAGACGTCGTCGATAAAAACTTGCCATTGCTCACCTGGTACGCCATCGAACCACTCGCCGGTCAAGACGCCGGCCGTGCCCTGGCGATGGTCGCGGAGATTCCGAACTCGGGCTTGCGTGAAAAAGTCCAGCGCCGGACCGCGGGCAGCGACGAGGGCCG
>JBBSJZ010000391.1:0-6083 GCA_038256795.1 Pirellulales bacterium
ATCGCCGCCAAGGGTGGTATGCCTTTCATGTGCATCCCGAACAAAAACGGTACGAACAGACTCACGAGCGCCATCGAGTACGAGCCTTGCACGAGCTCGTAGGCGCCCTCGCCGCAATACGCCAAGACTGCGGACGCAGCCGTCACGGACACGATCGCCACTCGCTGGAGTAGCAACAAACCTTGCTGGGACGGCGTGTCTTCGCGAGCACGCCGCCACAGCGGCTCGACCAAATTGTGAGCCATCACGGCGGCGGGAGCCATCACGGCGGAGACGATCGTCGAGAGGACCGCCGAGACGATCGCGAGAAAGAAGATCAACAAAAATACGGGGTTGAGCAACTTGCTCGCCACCAGCATCACGACCCCGTCGAGCTCGCCAACTTGATCGGGTAGCAAGAGATGCGCGGCCATTCCCGTGCCGACCGGTAACACCCCCATCGCGAGGTAACCGACGCTCGCGACGAGACATGCCTTCGAGGCGACGGCGGCGCTCTTCGCAGAAAAGATACGCTGCATTAAATCCTGCATCGGCAAGTTCCCCAGCGACCCGATCGCGAGCGCACTGATGGCCGTCAATGTGTCACGCCAAAACGTCGGCGGGTCGGCGATCCGCCAACGCTCGGCCGGAATATCGTTTCGCATGGCCGCGATACCGGCGACCATCGAACCATCCCCGAGGCTGACCAGCACCGCGTGACCGAGCAGCAATAGTCCGAGCAGGATGAACGACATTTGAATCGCATCGGTCCAAGTGATGGTCCACATGCCGCCGAGCAACGTGTATCCGGTTCCAATGGTAGCGACGAGGACAATGCCGACCTCGCGCGGGATGCCGAAGTAAACTTCAAGCAATTGAGCGAGCGCGACGAACTGGGCGGCAACCCAACCGAAATAGCTCGGCACGATGATCAGTGACGAGAGGATCTCGGACGTCTTTCCGTAACGTCGGAAAAAATAGTCGGGAACCGTGAGAATCTTCATCCGCCACATCGGCGCGGCGATAAACAGACCCGCGAGCAGCAAGCATCCGGCGATGCCCAGCGGATCGAGCATGGCCTTGCGCAAACCTTCGTTACCGACTTCGTCGGCCGTTGTCATCAGCGACTCGGCGCCGAACCAGGTCGCGATGATCGTGATGGCGGCGAGCGACATCGGCAACCGACGCCCGGCGAGCACAAAGTCCTCGACGTTCTTGACACGACGCTGGGCGGCGAACCCGATCGCGTACATCCCAATGAGGTACACGACCAAGGCAGCTGCAAACAGCGTGTACATCCCGGCGGGCAACGCAGCGGTTTCAGTCATCGGCGTAAGTGATAGGCGGGGTGACGAAGCGTTCCAATTTGCCGGTGCCATCGTAGCCAAATTGACGCCTGGGACGAGAGGGCAAGCGACTTCCGGCGGACGTATTTATTCAGATTAATCGCGCCGAACCCGGAACACCGCGTCGAACGAGTCGGTCTATAATCGATGCTTCTCAGCCCAGCCTTGGGGACTCGATTTCTTGACCAACGAACCGATCTTGTGACCGACGACGCAGACACCCGCCTGCAGCGCCGTCCCAATGTTTCCGCCTGGGTCGCCGGCGTCGCCGCACTGTTGCTGTTCGGCATGGTCTTCGGCGCATCGCTGTGGGTACTCGCGGGCTTGACTGTCGCGGGCGTCGTCATTCTCAACGCCTACCTCGCTCGGGCCTGGACGGACTCAGTCGTCGCCGTCCGCAGCGGCAGCCACCGCGAGCTCAAACTCGGCTCACTTGTGGACGTACGAGTCACGCTCACGAATCGATCAAGGATCCCGATCGTGTGGTTGCTCGCCGAAGATTTACTGCCTCGCGCCGCCCTCATTCACGAACCCGCGGCACTGGCGATCGACGGTAAACGGGTCCAGGTGATGATGTTGATGCCCGGCAAATCACGTGAGCTCGAGTACTCGCTTCGCTGCAACCGCCGTGGCTATTACCAAATCGGTCCGACCGTACTCGAGACCGGTGATTTGATGGGGATGTACCGTCGCTATCGTGTCGGCACCGAGCCACAGTATCTCACGGTGATGCCCGAAGTCATCACGCTCACGGGCTACGATATCGGATCACGTCGTCCCATCGGCGAAATTCGGATGCGAGACAATGTGATGGATGACCCGACGCGGCTGCGTGGGATCCGGCAATGGCAACCCGGCGATCCGATGCGGAGTGTCCACTGGGCCGCGACCGCGAGAACGGGGACGCTTCACAGCAAGATTTACGAACCGTCGTCAATCATCGGCGCGACGCTGGTATTGGATCTGCACCAGTCCACCAACCCGAGCTCGCAAGAGCCGATCCGCAGCGACTTGGCGATCTGCGCGGCGGCCTCGATCGCGACCACACTGAACGACGCCGGTGAACCGTTCGGGATGGTGACGAACGGACGCGACGCTGCGGATCGAATTCGTACCGAAGGTTGGGTCGGCGACGCTCGCGTTCGCGATGTCGCCCGCCACGCCTCGGACATGCTCGATGAAAGTGATCGACTACGCCCGATTGTGCAGGGTGCCTCACGCGGTCCCGTTCAACTCGCGGAAATGACGCGAACACTCGCGAGATTGGAACGCACCGATGGCTTGACGCTACCGCAATTGATCGCCGAAAGCCAGAGCCGCATCTCCAATGAAACGACGCTCTTGTTTTTGGTGCAGCAGTGCCCCGTGGAATCCCTGAGTGCAATTATCGCCATGGCCCGTCGTGGCTGGGCCGTTGCCGTCATCATCAACACGTACGACATCAACGATTACGGATCCATCGCCGGCCCCCTGATCGGGGCACGCATCCCGACATTCCACTTGATCGATAAGCAATCGATCGCCGCCGTGTGCCGGAACTTGATAACGCGTTAGCCCAATCGCCCCGACCCTAAATCGCCCAGGCTTCGGCCCAGACAACGGCAAACGTTTCATCATCGTCGGTCCAAACTTGGCGTTGGCGCCAACCACATCGCTTGAGCAGATTGCCGAAGCTGGCGAGTTCGTACTTGTGGGAGTACTCCGCCATGATCTCATGCCCAATCCCAAAATCGAACCGCTCTCCGCCCAGCGAAAAGGACGTATCACGAACCGCTTTCAACGACATTTCGACGCGATCCAGCGACGAAACATACTGCACGTGATGACGGAAGTCACCAATTTCTATGTCAGCCTGGAAACGAGTGTTCAGATGCTCCAACGCGTTCAAGTGGAATTGAGCCCACAAGCCGGACGGATCACGATAGGTCTTTAGCAGCGATTCCGCAGGCTTCTGCAAATCGATCCCCAGCAGCAAGCCGCTGTTGAGCCCGGCTCGAAAGCGGAATTGGCGAAGCATATGCTCCGCTCGCGTGGGTTCGAAGTTACCGAGCAAGCTGTCTGAGAAAAAAAAGACGCGTCGTTCGGAGAAATTATCGCCACTGAGCGGTAATTGCTGAGAATAATCCGCCACCATCGGCGTGATATCCAACTTCGGAAATTCGTCCTCGAGATCGTGCGCAAACGATGTCAAACGAATATCGTAAAGGTCGATCGGGATGTAGCGTTTGGGACGATCCAAACCCGCGAGTAATACCCGCGTCTTCTCGCTGTTTCGGATCCCAGGCTCGACCAATGTCGCTGCCGATCCAACACAGCGGGCGATCTCCTCCAAGTTGCGAGTTAAGATCTCGGTCTCAATTCGAGACCGGTGATGGTCCGATTTGCTGGCGAAAGCGTGCAGCAACTCAGCCCCGCGTTGGTCGAAGAAGTAGCGACTCGGAATGGACGAGGGGACACCGCGAAGGCTCTCAATAACTTCGATTGCCTCGTAAGTGAGCGGCGCAATTGCTTGATCCATTTCGACTCGAATCACCGATCTTGACCTCTTGCCCAACCTTGACCTCGCTTTGCAAACGGATTGTTCGCAATTCACGTCCGCAACTCTCGAACTCATTCAGACGCAAATGTCGTACCCATGGCTGTCCTTCCACGACGGCTGGAGACAAGGTGATTCAATAATCCGCTCTGCCGAACTCTAACTCATCTTCTCAGCCAGCACGGCAAAAATCTCAAAGAACTCCGCCCCGTTGTTGTCCGCGCGGAACGTTAGTCGTGTTGACCGCTAACGTCGCTGCCGATTCAGATACAATGGGAACGGACGCTGGCCGAGATTGTTCGCGACAATCCACAAATTTTGATGAGACGGTGATCAAAGTGATCGCAGTCAAGATGCTCGACCAGGAACTTGGGACATCACTGTGGGACTGCAAATCGTGACAAAACGAATCGTCGGCTTGGCTGGGATGTTGCTCACGTGCGTGGCCTTCGCTGCGGACAAACGCGCCCCGGCGCCGACGTTTGCGGCTGACCAATTGCGTGATGTCTTTTTCGATCAACTGAGTGACGCACTCCGTGGCGAACGTCCACAGCTAGCGACACTGCGATCCCGAGGTGCGACGCTAGCCCAGGGTGCCGAGCCGGCGGTAGCAGCAGCACTCGGTGTCGGTCCCACCGCAAATAACGCGGACAACGATTCTGCGGGTTGGAGCCGATTGGTTTCCGCGAGCTCACTCGAAGACGAAGTGAAACGCGTGCGGTTGAGATTCGACGCCGGCATGACGACACCCGGTGCGTTCAATGGTGGCGGCTATCAAGACGCGCGGCGTGACCTTTCGATCCTGGCGACGTTATTTGCGGTGATCAGTGAATACAACAGTGACATTCGCTGGAAGGACCAAGCCGCTGCGGCTCGTGACTTGCTCGCGCGGTCCGCGTTCAACTGCAAAGCCGGCTCGACCCAGGTCTACAATGAGGCCAAACTCCGCAAGAATGATCTCCAGGATCTTGTCTCCGGCAGCGGATTGGCTAACCGGGAAGCCGATCCGGCCAACGATTGGTCAGCAATCGTCGATCGCTCGCCGCTCATGGAGTACGTCGAGGGTCTCACGAACGCGCTCCAAGACGCAAGCAACAGCGAAGCCGCGATCGCGTCCAACAGTGACGTGATTCGGCGGCAAGCGGAATTGATCGCCGTTGTCGGCCACGTGATCGTCCAGCAGGGAATGGATGACGCGGACGACGAAGATTACCAGCGGCTGAGCCAAGCGATGACAACCGCGAGTCGCGACGTGGTCTCAGCGATCGAGCGCGGCGACTTCGCTAGCGTCCGCGCATCCGTCGGCGCGATCACGCAATCTTGTGATGCCTGCCACGAACAGTTTCGGTAGCGTGAGTTGACGCTCGTCGACGTTCAGCGCGGATGCTGCTGCGCCCGCTCGCCTTCATGCTTCACACCTCACACGGAAGCGGTTGACCACGCACGCCAGCGACAAGGTTTTCGGCGGCAATTCTGGACATCGCATCGCGGCTGTCGTCAGTCGCGCTGCCGATGTGCGGCAGGATGATGCAATTGGCGAGGTTCACCAGTGCGTGCGTGGGCGGTAAGGGTTCTGGAGCGGTGACGTCCAAGCCAGCGGCACGAATTTGGCCGCTGCGGAGCGCTACCGCGAGAGCGTCCTGGTCGATCACGCCGCCACGCGATGTGTTCACGAGCACACTCGTTGGCTTCATCTTTGCAAACGCTGCGGCGTCAAACATGGATTGCGTTTGCGGATTCAAGTCGGTGTGGACGGAAACGAAGTCGCTTCGGTTAAGCAAGGTGCCCAAGTCAACATGGGTGGCTCCGAGTTCTCGGTCGGCCTCAGGCTTCGGCGATCGGGCGGTATAAAGGACTCGCATGTCCCAGCCGCGTGATAGGCGGCGAGCCGTCGCCATGCCGATGCGGCCCATGCCGACGATACCCAATGTTTTGCCTCGCAAGTCGGCTCCGATCATGCCCGTCGGTTCCCACGTTTGCCACAACCCCGCGGTTACCTCGTGGGATGCTTCCTTGAATCGGCGGCCGGCCGCGAGCAGCAAGCCGACGGCGATGTCGGCGGTCGCATCGGTCAATACGTCGGGGGTGTTGCCGATCCGTATCCCGCGCTGGCGGGCCGCGTCGGCGTCGATGTTGTTGTAGCCGACGGCGAAGTTGCTGATCACCCGCAGCCCAGGACCCGCCGCGTCCATCACCGCCGCATCGATGGTGTCGCTCAGCAT
>JBBSJZ010000392.1:0-6081 GCA_038256795.1 Pirellulales bacterium
CCCAGGACTGGCGTTGGTACCAGCTCGTGGGTGCAATTTTTACCATGCTGTTCGCGGTCGGTTACCTGTTCCCGACCGCTGGCGTGCTCAAGAGTCGCTCGGCGTGGCACAAAGTTCACCAAGAACTCGTCGACCGGCACGAGAAGGGCCAGGTTGACCAAAAAGTTATCAAAAACGGCGATCCGAAAGATTCGACCGCAGGCGTGGGTGTCATCGAACTCGGATTGCGGCTCTCGAAACTGAGTGGCGAAGCTGGCCGAAGATGGCGAAATTTGCGAATGCAGAACGTCGACGGCGACAAAGTCACGCTGATGCAAATCGCCAATCCGATCGATGCCGACATTCCCGTTGATGATGCAGCGCCCGCCGCGGACGCGCTCCCGCCGATTCCGCTCATCCCCGATGGACTCGTAGTTTACGGTTTTGCCGAGCAACCCCAGCCGGATGTGACCGTCCCCATCCCGACGTTCTATCTCGGCGAGTTTCGTGTCAACGCCGTGACACCGACCCAGGTGACCATCACCCCGACGGGGACGCTCGAACCAGCCCAGCAACAAGCGATCACGAATCGCCAAGCGGCCAGCTGGTCGATCTACGAAATGCTTCCGCTGGACGGGCACGAGATGTTCATGGCCGTGGGCAGCGAGCCGGATAACCAGAATATCTTTGGTCGGCCCGACGAAGAGCTGATCAACCGCTTGTTGGGCAAGCGAGTCAATCCTGAGACGCTGAGCGACTACCTTCGCGATGGCTCGCGAGCGACACCCGATGATCCACCCATGAGTCGTTGGGTCAAGATCGAATTCATTAAGGCTCATTCCGAGGAAGTCGATAGTAAAGATAAACGCGGCGCACTCGACGGGGGATTTTTTGACGGCTCCGGTCGTGCGGTCGATAGCCGTTTGCAATCGGGTAACGCCAATGGTGTCGTCCAGTTCAAGCCGGGCGCTCAAATCATCGTTACCGAGGCGGCTTCCAAGGAATTTTTCGATCAAGGCATCGCGCGGCTCGTCGATACCTATTACGTGCGTCCCCTCAACGATTATCGCTATGCCCTGCGTAGAATCCGACTTCGCATCACTGAGTTGGCGATCCGCCAGGAAGAGTTGAAGTTCGAAGCCAAGGTGCTCGAGGATGCTGTTGAAGCGACTTCAGCGATGAAGATTGTCAACGAGGAAATCAAACGCAACCTCGAGCTCGATTTGGATCAAACCGTCGTCGAGAAGGAATCGATTCGTAAATACACCGAGCAATTGACCAACCAGGTTGCGGAGACTCGTGCGACTCTCGTGCGTTTGTACAACAGCAACCAATCGCTTGAGAAGGAACTGGACCGAGTCCACCGCTCGATCGAGTTCAGCGTCGACGCAGTCACGCTCGCGAATTAGTGTACGCTAAGCGCCGCCGAGCAAGTCATCGGCAGCAAATATCGATTCTTAGCGACACCACTTCAAGGAATTGAAAGCAATGTTCGGAAAATGGGTCGATATTGAGTTTGACTGTTTGCCACTTCGCGGCGTCACTCGACTGGATGTGCCGGTGGACGCGTCGCCGGCTTACGAACAATTTGTGCTTCGAGTCAAGGCCGCGATCGAACGTCACGGTAGCCACAACACGTACTACTTGCACCGCGGTAAGTGCGTCTATCATCTCACCAACCAAGCGGATCTGGGCGAAGTCGCGTTCAGTTTCGAGGGGACCGTGATGACCGATACCGAGGATTTGAGCACCCGCAGCGTCGAACTGAATATTGAACTGCGACGCGAAACGTGCAGCTGGCTCAACGAACCGGCCGTCGGTTTTCTGAGCGAGAGCATTCGTCACGCCGTCACCGCCGAGTTCGATCGCTTCATCGCGGCCGGTGATCTCAAGAAAACCGAAGAACGAATCGAGCTGATCCAAAAACAAGTTGACGACGGCGGCGGTTTCGTCGGCATGTACCTCTAGAGCGTCGACTCGACATTCGAATTGATGCTACTCGGCGTCGATAGCCCTGAGCGGGAACAACTCACTCGGTGTGTGCTCACGCCGGGCAATCGCATCGATCGTCGCGATCACATCGAGATGCTTCGCGGCGACGTCGGTCGTCTCGCCGATGTCTGTTTCCAGATCATAGAGTTGCCAACTCGGCAGCGGAGCGGCCCGGTTGGGGCGTCGTGAAAGCGTCTTACGAATCGCTTTCCAATTGCCCATGCGGATCGCTTGTTGGCCCGAGTAACCCGGCGATTCCCAATACAGAAATTCGTGCCGTTTCTGCGCCGCATCCTCACCGACAAGCGTCGGCAACAAGCTCATACCATCGATCGACTCCGGCGTTGATTGGCCAGCGACCTCGCAGAGCGTCGGTAAGACATCCCACCACGCGGAGATCAGATCGCTCTCACGATTTCCAGGGATGCGGCCTTGCCAAGATGCAATCAATGGCACTCGGATACCGCCCTCATCCAATTGGCCCTTCAACCCTTTGAGCGGTCCCGCAGAATTGAAGAAGTCGCTGTCGGATCCGCCGAGTCGATCGTAAGTGGGGCCATTGTCGGACGTGAATAGAAACAACGTGTTCTCACTCAATCCCAACGATGCGACCTTATCGATCACCGTTCCGACGCCAGCGTCCATGTGTGACACCATCGCGGCATAGCCCGCTCGCGGATGTGGATGCCGCAAGTAACCCTTGTGAACGTATTCCGCTTCTGCGATCGATTCGAGGTACGGTTTCAAGGATTCCTCGGGAACCTGGATCGACAGGTGGGGAACCGCCATCGGCAAGTAAACGAAGAACGGTCCCGAGGCATTGGCGGCGATAAACTCGCACGCCTCGTGAACGAATTGATCCTGAGAATAGGTCGCGCCAGTCAACGTCCGATCGTTACCGAGTTGCACTTCCTTCACACGATTTCTCCACAGAAAAGTCGGGTAGTGGTTGTGCGCGTGGACTTGACAATTGAATCCGTAGAAGAGATCGAATCCTTGCGTGTTGGGGTCCCCCGAGGTGCCGAAGTGCCCGAGACCCCATTTGCCGAATGCGCCCGTCGCGTAGCCGCGCTGTTTGAGCAATTCCGCAACCGTGATCTCATCCGCCGGGATTGGCAACTGGCCGGGGAATTCAAATCCCATTTGCTTAGCAAACTCAGGGTCATGCGTGGGATTTCCATTGTCACGTACGAACGCATGACCCGGATGCTTCCCCGTCATCAGACAACAACGACTCGGCGCGCAAACCGCGTTGCCGCTGTAGAAGTTCGTCAACCGGACGCCCTCCCGAGCCATCGCGTCGATCCGCGGCGTGCGAATGATTTCCTGGCCATAGCATCCGAGTTCGCCATAGCCCAAGTCGTCCGCGACAAACAGCACGATGTTGGGCGGCGACTCAGCGAGCGAAATTGAATTCGTGGCGAGAGCAAGTAAACAGCAAGCGAGAAACACGAGTCGCGACATGAGCTGGGTCTCTGGAGGGATGGGGCCATCATGTTACCGCAATCGGTCCCCACCCGCCATTTGACCCGAGGCAACGCGGGCGGTCGGCAAGTAGGATGTAAAAAGCTCAGCCTCAACATGTTTTCTCGCATCGCGGCGGCACCGTCTGGATTTTCGAGTTTCATGCCTTCCGATCCGCTGCCGTATCGACCCATGCCCGTTAAGCTATGCGGGCTGTGTCGCTTGGTTGCGGGGGTCATGCACACTTTACCGGTTACTCCGTGCGGAAAGGTTGTTCTATGCGGCATGTTGGTGACGATTACCGGTAGGGTGGTGATCCGGCTTCTAGCGTGTTTGGCGAGTTCAGTGTGACAGTTCCCCTGAAGATCTTTGGTGGTAATTTGCAAGTGACGCGCAACCTCCGTGTCGGCAGTCGACTGGACAAGTATCGTTTGCTACGTCGCCTCGGACAGGGCGGCTTTGCCACGGTGTTTGCGGCCCACGACACCATCGAAGATCGTCGCATCGCACTCAAGATTCCCGACAGCCGCTATGTAAATAATTCGCAAACGCTCGACGATGTCCAGCGTGAAGTGCGAATCATGGCCCGCCTTGAGCATCCGGGAATTTTGCCGCTAAAGGACGCACGATTTATTGACGGTCATTTCGTGATGGCGTTCCCTCTCGGCGATGAAACGCTCGCGGATCGATTGACCCGTCGCACCTCGCGTTCGACCGCCGTCGATTTGGTCACGCAGATGATTGATGCCGTGGCCTACGCTCACGAAAATCGCGTCCTGCATCGCGACATCAAGCCCGAAAACTTCATCCTCTTCCCCGGCAACGAAATCCGATTAACGGACTTCGGGCTAGCTCGGATTGAACGTGGTAGCCACGAAGAGTCCGCGTCCGGTACGCTCGGGTACATGGCGCCGGAGCAGGCGATGGGACATCCGACCTACCGCAGCGACGTGTTTTCGCTCGGCTTGGTGATCTATCGCATGCTCGCTGGCGAACTTCCTAAATATCCGTTCACGGCTCCGCTCTCCGGCTACAACAAACTTCGTCGCGGTGTCGCCAGCGATTTAGTCACGCTCATTCGCAAGTCCATTGATCCGACGCCCAACAAGCGATTCCGCGACGGTGTCGCGATGTTCAACGCCTTCAAAAAGATTCGCTCACCACTCAGCGATCGGACCACCAACCGCAGCAGCCAATCGAAATCTTCATCCGGCGGAAAATATCGCGTGGCTTAATCAGAGTGACAACAAAAATTGGATCAGGGCTTCGCGTTGATCATCGCTCGCGTCGCTGGGCATTTGGTGATTCTCGCGGACGATGACGTCGCGAAGCGATTCGGCTCGAGCATCGTGGAAAAGTGAGTTCTGACGCTGGCTGACGCCGACTAAACTCGGCGGATTGAACTTTCGCAGCGACTCCTCATCGTACAGTCCAACATCGTAGGTATCCGGACTCGTGTAATGTGGAGCGCTGTGACAATCGATGCAGCCGGCTTGGCTAAAGTACAGCTCGCCCAGTCGGATCTGGCGCGTCAGCACTTCGGGTTCCGGTGCCGTCGATCGCGAGGCCACCAGACTCGGAGGTCGCTTGAGTGAGCGAACGTACTCGGCGAGTTGTTCAACATCTTGCTCGCGAACTTCGTCATCACTCGCCATCGTCGATTGAATGGAAAAAGCGATTTGATCCTCGAGTGTTTCGACACTTCCGGCCCAACCATACGGCGCGGTGTCCGCTTGCCCGAGCAACGACAGAACTCGCTTGGGCGTTTGATAAGTATTGTCGGTGAAGTTGTCGGTGAGCAGCCCATTGGTGTGGCCACCGACGTGACAGCTTTGGCAACTCATCCAGCCATCGTGCGATAACGATGAGTCGTGAAACAGTTGCTCGCCGCGTTCGAGGTCGGACGGTGGTCGCAAGTCACCGAGCGGTACATGTTTCGCCAGCATCGTTTCGACGTCAATGACGGTGAGCGAATCGCTGAATTGGTTCACCACGACGAGCGTCTTGCCGTCGGCCGTGAATTCACAGTCCACGGGATGAAGCCCAACGCCGATGAATTTTAGCGCGCCGCCAGCGAGCGATCCCAGGGCGACTTGGTTGGTCCCGCCAATCGTGGTCGCGTGCATGCCGCGCGAGCTGACCGCGAGGCTCGTCGGATCGCCCGAACCGTTGCCGACGCGGCCGAGTGAGACGATCTTGCTATCGATGTAGATGTAGTCGCCCGAGGACTCAACCAGACGCTTGGTAGCGAGCCGGCGCAAATTATTGCTGAGAAAATTGCCCCACGTGATTTGGCCTTGAACGGCGGGAATGAGATCGATCAACAACTGCTGTGGGAACAGGACTGAAGCACCGTCGTCCATGAGTATTAAGTCACACAGGTTGTGCTCGAACAACTCATGGTGATTCAGGAGCGAACCATCAGCTTGATCCAGCACCGCGAAGTGAGATCCGAAAGCATCCGCTACGAGTACTGCGTCGTGGTCCGGTAGCAGCAGGACGCGACCGCCGCACATCGGTAAATCGAAGGGAGCGAGTGGAGCAAGTACCGCCGGTGAAGCCACACTTGCCGAGTCGTCAACAACGACCTGAAACCGATGCAATTGCTGGCCCCACGTACTCGTGACCCACAACTGGGATCGAGCC
>JBBSJZ010000393.1:0-6070 GCA_038256795.1 Pirellulales bacterium
GATCCCCGCAGTATGGACCAGGATATGACAACCGCCGAGACGCTCGATTGCTCCATCGACAACCGACTGGCACGCATCCTGACCAGTCAAGTCCGCATCGATCTTTTCAAAATCGCCCAGCAATGATTCCGCCATCGACCAATCCGAACTGGGCAGGTCGGTGAGCAGAAGTCGGGCACCTTCGGATTGAAGAATACGTGCGGTGTGGAGTCCAATCCCGGTCGATGCGCCCGTAATGATCGCGACACGGTCGGTGATTTTAAGATCCATGAAGTTAACTTTAAAATTGAACAAGAAAATAATGGCGTGGTCAACGCTCGCTGGGGACCTCGTGTGGCATACATGCTCCAGCAAATACCATGCCGATCCAGCGCCAATTTCTGAGGTCGCCTCGGTGACCAATGCGCGTTTTCCATCGAGTCGAATTTCTATAGTCGTCTTTTGTTGATTGTTGTTGTGTTGATTGTTTGACTACTCGTAAAACATGTAATCAATAATTCGTTTGGACCATCGTATTACTCGCGACGTTCGACGTTTTCTGCTATTAATTCTCCAAACGATTTTGCGCGAGCACGGATCGGAGCATTCTGCTACGATAAAATTAACGAAAAGAGGACCGGAGTACTCCGGCAAAACACACTATGCTTAATAATTATGATTCTCTGCCCGGCAAGCCGATTTCACTCTGGCTCGACACGACTCCCGAAACCAACTTTCCTGTTTTGCAAAACGGACTGACGGTGGATGTGGCAATCATTGGCGGCGGGATCGCCGGCCTGACCGCTGCGACGCTACTCAAAGCCGAAGGGAAAACCGTCGCGGCGCTGGAAGCGGGACGCATTGTTCATGGCGTGACCGGTAATACAACCGCCAAAGTGACCTCGTTGCACAACTTGATTTACGCCGATCTCACTCGCCATTTCGGAGAGGAAAGGGCGCGTGCTTACGCTGACGCTAATCAAGCCGCTATCGAGCAGATAGGCGAATTGGTTCAAGCGAAACAAATAGACTGCGATTTTACCCGCAACGAAGCTTACACCTATACGGAATCGGAAGACGATATAGATAAGATCCGGGCTGAAGTGGAAGCGGCGTTAAAACTGGGGCTTCCGGCTAGTTTCACGGATAAGACGCCGTTGCCATTTCCGGTCAAAGCCGCCGTGCGTTTCGACAATCAGGCACAGTTTCACCCGCGCAAGTACTTGCTGGCTTTGGCACGCGGCATACCCGGCGATGGCAGTGCCATCTTTGAAAGAACACGCGTGTTGAAGGTGGAAGAAGGCGAGCCGTGTGTCGTCACCACCGAACAAGGTACTATTACCGCTCGCTCGATTATTGTCGCGAGTCATTTCCCATTCAACGACAAAATGCTGTATGCGTTTCGTCTGCATTCGCATCGTTCTTACGTTGTTGCGGTGCGAGTGACAGAGCCGGTGCCGCGCGGGATGTTTATCAGCACTGAGCCGACTTATTCAATGCGGAGCTACCCGGCGCCGGGTAGCGATTTGCTTTTCGTCGGCGGCGAAGGACACAAAGCCGGACAGGGCGACGATACAGTGGCTCGCTACCAACGGCTTGAGCAATGGGCACGCGAGCGATTTGCCGTGCAGTCGGTGGAGTATCGCTGGTCAACCCAAGACAACAGCACCATTGATGGAGTGCCGTACATCGGACGGTATGCACCGAATTCTCGGCACCTCTATGTCGCCACCGGCTTTGGCGGCTGGGGCATGACCAACGGCACAGTAGCTGGAATGCTCTTGCGCGACTTGATTTTAGAACGCGAGAATCCCTGTTCCAAGGTTTATGATCCGAACCGCGCCAATCTAACAGGGGTGCCCGACCTAGTCTCGCAAGCGGGCGATATTATTAAACATTTTGTCGGCGACCGCATGACCGACGCGACACCAGAGAGCATCTCCCCCGGCGAAGGCAAAATCGTCAACACGCCGAATGGAAATGTTGCGATGTATAAGGCCGAGGACGGCACCGTGAGTACTCTTTCTCCGGTCTGCACACATATGGGCTGTTTCGTGCAGTGGAATCCAGCGGAGAAGAGTTGGGACTGCCCCTGTCACGGCTCGCGTTTCACTGCGGGCGGCCAAGTCATCCACGGCCCGGCCATTAGAGACTTGGAGAAAATTGAAGAAAAAGACGAAGCCAACAATTCGTAAAATCACGTTGGCTTTGGTGCGTTTTAAGGCAAACGAACTCGACCAGGACACGTCAAGTGTTCCCGCTACGATGATGCCGATCTCAACGCGTTTGTCATTCGTGGGATAACTGGTCTACGCTTCGTCGCCACACCTTAGGTGGCCGTGATGCGTCATTTGGAATCAATGCGATCATCATCAAGAACAAACCCACGACGATGTGATTCTGATGTGCTGGCGTGGGAGGCAACACGGCAAACCGGCCCCACACGACCAATCCCGCTGAAACGAACAAGAGCAGCAAATGCGCATGTCGAGTAGGGTGCCAGAAAGACAGGCCCGACAGCACGCAGATCAATAATGCGATACTCAAGTCAGTCCATAGTAGAGTAGCGTTGGACTGTACGCGGAAGATGAACGGACTGGCTGCCAACCAAACCGCTGTCATGATCTCGATCACTCGCCCCCACATCAGCTCACCTCGCGTGAAAGTAGTGGCTCACCCGCCGCGTCAAGCTTCTCATTGCGGTTTCCCCAAAACGCATCCCATAGTAACCTTGAGTCATGGTGCTCGTTCCAGACGATCCGCAAGTAAGCCAGCGACACGCGGACTTCGTCCCATGCCCAGTACACCAATAGTAGTGAAATGGCGGCAGTTATCAAACACAGAAAGCACCATTGGCCGATCACAAATGTTTGGGTTAAGACTAACAAGACGCTGATGATACCTAACGGAATTACGTCGAGGCCGAACAAGATTACCAGCCATGGACGATACTGCCACCTGCGAGTGGAACCGGCAAATCCGAGGATCGCATCGCCCAGATAGGCCAAAACGCCGAGCGCCGCGTCATGGATGCCAAAAATTCCATACATTGTTTCAGCGGTCTTCGATTTTATAACATTCTTGGTGCCTTCACCAAAAACCGGATCGAAGACGCTGTCGATCAAGCCCCATTGATAGAGCGCTAAGTGCGCGGAGATGATCGCAGCGACAAACGCCAACAAGCATATCGGAACTCGCTGGCGCCATGCCGACGGATTGTAACGATAGGGTGGAACGTTGCGATGGAGTTCGTCGATGGTGTCGGATGTTGTGTTCATTGGATGATCGCTATATACCGTTCGGTTAACTCGCAAGCCCGTTTTCACGATACCAACGGTCAGGATCAGTTTTCAGCAACTCCGTCATTTTGGGCAATGTGTCTTTCAAACTGTGCTGCGGTACCCAGCCCAGCAGTGCTTTCGCCCGAGAGATGTCCAGAGCATAGTGGTCGTCGGCCATGTCAACCATAAACGGCTTGATAAAGGCGTCGCCGCCAGCCAGTGTGTCCATGACCGTAGCACCGACCTTGGCCAACGAAGGCGGTACATAGTAAGTTGACCATTCATCGTCGTACAACTGCTTGCCGATCATGTTTTGCAATTCCTGATACGAAATGGGATCAGCTTCACCGACCAAGATGGCTGTCTTGGGTTCAATGGCGTCGCGCCTTTCGACCGTACGCACGATTGCGTCTACGACATCATCCAAATGGACTGCCGATTGACCTGCATCGGTATCGCCAGGGAAGAAGTGGCTTTGAAAGTCCTTTTCGTAGATCCGTTTGATTTGCTGGACAATCGTCGGTTGCTGTCCAACGTCGGTGTAGATACCAGCGATGCGCAAGAACACGCTACGCACACGAGGGTGCCCATCTCGGATCAGCCGCTCGGTTTCAATTTTGCTTTGCGGGTATGGCCATTTTGCTTCCATAGGGTCTTGTTCGCGAATGTGCTCTCCGACGGCGCAGGGAGCGTGAACGAGCATCGTGCTGGTGAATACGAATTGCTCACACTCAAAGTCTTCGAGCTCATTAAGCAACCGATCGGTCCCGTTAACCGTTACTTTCTGATATAGCTCGCTGTCCTCGCCCGAGAAATCATAGTAGGCCGCCATATGTACGACGCTGGCAAGTTTGCCGCCTGTCAATTGATGGACCTTTTCCATGGCGGCTCGAACCGATACCGAATCCGATAGATCGCATTGGATGTCACGAACATGATCGATTTCTTTCGGCGGTTCCGGCCACCCGACACGGTCGAAGCCAAAAACTTGGTATCCAGCAGCTGCTAGTCGGCTGCAGACTGGACGACCGAGCAGACCGGAGCTGCCGGTCACGATCACGGCGGGGCGTTCAATGGACATGTTGCTCCTTTCGCTTATAATGAGTCAGTCGACTATGAGTCAGTCGCCGCGCTAAGGTTTGCGGCTTTCGGCTTGTCACGATCTTCCGGCTGTCGCGATTCCCAACGCTTCAATTCGCTGAATTTTCTTCCAAGTTCGCCCGTCATCGCTGATAACGCTCCCCCACGGTGCATCGCTGCCTCTCGACATTTTTCTTTCACAAGAGCCTCGATATCCTGCTGCAACGATCGGCCTTCCATGCGGGCATAGCCGCTCATCAACAATGCTTTCAACAGTGCTTCGGATTCGTCACCTACAAGCGTGTGCTTGCCTTCCAGCGATTGGCAACACAGGTCAGCGAGCTTGTCCAACTGTGATTCGATTTGTGGATTTGAGGTTCTCATGAGTCGCCTTTCAGAGGGGTATCGATATCGACATCATCATCGGTTGTTGGATCGAGATCAAGCGGCGCATCGCCGACTTCAACTTTGGGAATTTCGAATTCGATCTTTGTGGAATCATCAGTCGTACTGGCACTGCCATCGCAACCGACGGTGAAAGGTATGGCGGCGAATAGTACCGCAACCGGTAGAAGTAGTTGGCGAAACATGTAATTACCTTTTGAGTGAGCGTTGGTCGACTGGTAGTAGAAAGCGTTAGCAAAGCGGATGCCAATTTCGAGCTTGCCTTGGGAGCTTACTGCCGGTCGCGGATCAGTTCAGCGATTTCATTCGGTCCCGGTAGGCCCTTGGCGTTGATTTCTAAGTCGTCTTGCCCAGAACTGCTGACGGCGAGTCCGCCAACATTGACCAATCGTCCCACCATCGATTGATCAACCTGTATATTACGTACATCGTCGTGCTGTACTTCCGAAGTCTTTTTCGCGATGAAGCCGCGAATCAACCGCGTTCTCTTGCTGGTCACCTCCAGCGTCAATGTCCTTGTCTTCAGCCACCAGACGATGAGACCCAGGCCACCGATCACTACTAAGACTCCGCCGAGAATCCAACCGAGCGACCTTTCCCAAGGAAACTCGAAAAAGCCGCCTCCAGCGGCGACGATAAGGCCAGCCACAAAGCAACCAAACAATAAAATAAACCAAAATGGATGCGCTCGAAACATCACCGGATGAACGACACGCAGCATCTCTTCCGAATCCAAGGGCGAAGCCACTCTATCTGCTGTCCCATCGTCCAAGTCTGTACCTTCAATCAACTCTGCTTTCGGCGCTTCAATTTCGATTGCCCGGTTGCAATGAGGACAATCGATTCGCCCCCCCACCTGCGCCGCTGCGACTTTCACTGGTTCGTGACACAGCGGGCAGCGATAAGTGAGGTCGGACATGGAACGCGCCTTTGAGTAAAACAGGGTCTTCATCTGCTTGGAGGAACGGTGGAGCAAAACCTGTGCCATGGATCGATCCCTGGTAGTACCGGCATGATAAAAGATGCAAGTCAAATTTCCTCGTGGCACTGGCGGCTGGAAACAACCAATACTTTAACGGCAAGCCGTAGGCAACTTCGGCGACGGACGTTGAACGGCACAGCAATCGCAGCATGAGCCAGTGGGCCAAACCGCCTTTCTCTTGCACCGGCTACGCACATGAACTTTCTAAAACAGACGATTGCGGAATTTTCGAAGGATCGATGCACCACATTAGCCGCGGCGCTGGCGTATTACACCGCGTTTGCTTTGCCGCCATTGTTGTACTTGCTGTTGACGGTGCTAACGTTCGGATTGTCGGTGGCCC
>JBBSJZ010000394.1:0-6052 GCA_038256795.1 Pirellulales bacterium
AATAACGGCTGGTGTCGCTAGTGCCTTCGGTACATTCGGACCGGTCGGGCTCGCTGGGCTTCCCGATCGCAAGCAATGGCCAAGAACTACCGCGAGTCGCGAGTCGCACCTGCCGAAAACCTCCCACAAAACCCTCCCCGCCTTTGGACTCTAGGAAGCATGATGCAACTTTTCTCCCTCACAGATCACACCCTGCCGCACGCCGCGGCGACGCGGGGACGTGCCCCGCTGGCATGCCGATGGATCGTTATCGCTGGAATTCTGGGCCAGGCTGGCTCGGGCTTCGCGGCGACACCGAATCCCGCTGCGGCACTGTCGCTCAAGCCGGTGCAAGCCGACGCGACTTACGAGCAGGTCGAGGCGGAGGCGGTCGATCGTTGCCGCGTCGAGGACATCGAAGATCCAGGTATCACGGGCTGGGAGGTCATCGGCCCCGAGGGTTTGGTGCTCCGCCGCTTCGTCGATAGCAATGGCGACAAGAAGGTCGATCTGTGGTGCTATTACCAGTACGGCGTCGAAACTTACCGCGACGTTGACGCGAATTTTAATGGAAAAGCCGACCAGTATCGCTGGCTTGGCACCGCCGGCACTCGCTGGGGCATGGACGAGGACGAAGATGGCACGATCGATCGCTGGAAGCGAATCTCGCCCGAGGAAGTGTCCGCGGAAGTGATCTCGTCGCTGAGAACCGCGGATCCGACACGCTTTTCAAGGTTGTTGATCTTGCCCGCCGAACTCAAGGAATTGGGGCTTGGCGTCGAGAAAACTGAGAGTTTGTCAACCAAATCGGTGCGCGCGGCGAAGGAATTTGCCGATTTGGCGAATCGCCAGAAACTCGTTGGCGAGAACGCACGCTGGGTCCAATTCGCTGCCTCGCCACCGGGCATGGTACCTCGCGGTACCAACGGATCGACCGCCGATGTGGTGGTCTACGAAAATGCCGTAGCGATGTTCGAGCAGCAGGAAAAGAGCGGCCAATTGATCATCGGCACGCTCGTGCAGGTCGGCGACGCATGGCGATTGGTTGATTTGCCACAAATTTCGCCTCAAGGCGAGTCACTCACCCAAGCCAGCGGCAACTTCTTCACACCGGGCGGCGGCGCGATTCGCAGCGATATTCCGGGTAGCGACATGGGCGGCCAGGCTCAGGAGTTGGTCACCGAACTCGAATCGATTGACCGCAAGCTGGCGTCCGCCGGCCCCGATGAACTGGAAAAACTGCACGATCGCCGCACTTCTGTGGTCGAATCACTGGTCAAAAATGCCACGACTCCGGCAGATCGCGAGACATGGGCCCACCAATTGGTCGACACCGTGAGCATGGCGATTCAAACCGGCTCGTACCCTAGCGGCCTCGCTCGGCTGAAGGAAATCAGCCGACGATTGGCTGACGAAAACGAAGCGATGGGTGCGTACGCGGAATTCCAAACGGTGGCGGCAGAATACGTCACTCGCCAAATGGCACCCGGTGCCGAGCTCGCTAAGGTCCAAGAGTGGTACGTCGAGACCCTCACGGACTTTGTCGATCGCTATCCCAGCACCGCCGAAGCCGGTCAGGCGATGCTGCAATTGGCACTCTCGAAAGAGTTCGAGGACAAGGAACGTGAGGCCCTCGGGTACTACCAAAAGGTCGCTGCTGAATTCCCGGGTACCGACGCGGGCGACAAGGCCGCTGGCGCCGTTCGACGATTGGACAGCGTGGGTAAAGTGGTCGAAATGCAGGGCCGGACGCTCGATGGCAAGACATTGTCGCTATCGCAATTGCGTGGCAAACCCGTGGTCCTGCACTACTGGGCCACTTGGTGTGAGCCGTGCAAACAGGACCACAAGCTGCTACGCCGGCTGCAATCCCAGTACGCCAAAGCGGGAGTGCAAATTGTCGGCGTGAACGTCGATGTGACGGGTGACATGGCGGTCGGATACTTGAAAGAGAATCCGCTACCGTGGCCGCAGTTGTTTGACGCGGGGGGCTTGGAATCGAGCCAGCTTGCCAAGCAATTCGGCGTCCAGACCTTGCCCACGATGATGCTCATCGACAAGGCCGGTAAAGTCGTCCGCCACAACGTCCGCGCCGCCGAACTTGACGGCGAATTGGACCAGCTCGTCAGCGGCAAGTAGGACGTCGGGATAATGCTGGATTGCGACATTCAGCCGCGTTACGATGGGAGGAGCCGCGGACGATGTCGGTCCTGGAGCCTCCTCTTGTAACTTTAGTGCTGGGTGCGGAAGACTTCTCAAAATGGCCAAGCGAAACGAGATGCTCGCGAAACTCAAAGCCGCGGCCCTGCGTCGCGAGCGGCGGGTGGCAACCATGCCCCAGGTAACGCCGGCGAGCGGTCAGAGTCGCAAGCCCAGCGTCGACGTTGTGGGCGCCATTGTGAGCGTCATCCTGGCGCACGGCCGGGCACCGGATTGTCGGCTCGATGCGGTCGTTGTGTCGGCGCTGCGGGCCCAATTGAAGCAAATCCCGCCGCAGCGGGCGGAGGCCGAGGGGCTGTACGCACGACTGGAGACGCTCCAGGAAACACTGACGCGCGAGCACGCTGGGTTCTCGCTGCGGCAGTTCCGCGATGCCATGGAGCAATTACTCGACGAGGCGCAGCCCTACGAGACCGGAAATGCACATAGCACTCGATTCATCGAGTTTCTGGAAGTGCTGGGGCAGTAACGGATCGCCCGCTCACCCGGCTCGGCGGTGCAATCGCTACAAACGGAAGGGGCACGAGTCGTCGCGGAAAAACCGCGGTGGGCACCGAGAAATGGATCGCTTGATGATTGCTGCCGAGCAACATTTGGGCGATCGATTCCCGCTCCAATCCTTCCGCTGCAAAACCTCGTGTCTTCAGCTCCGCTCAAACGCTCTGGATTCCGCGCTGACTCGTTGATCACGGGGATGGCGGTGATGCTGGTATTGACCGTGGTCCAGCGTGGCATTGGCTTCGTTCGCGGCGTTTGGTTTTGTCGATTGCTCGATGACACGGAGTTGGGGCAATGGGCCATGGCTCAAGGCTTCATCACGCTCGTGACACCGATGATGCTCTTGGGCATTCCAGGGTCCTTGCCTCGATTCGTTGAGCACTACCGGCTGCGAGGCCAACTCGGTCGTTTCGTCGGCCGGTTATTAATCGCGACGACGATTTGTGGCAGCGTCTTTTTCGTGACAATCATGGCCTGGCCGTCCGCGCTGGGATGGATGGTGTTTCTCGAACCGCAAAGCAAGTCGTTGATCTACAGCGTCGGCATCGCTGTGATGTCGATGATCACCCTGAATTTTGTCAATGATCTCGTCGCGTCACTGCGTTTGGTGCGGATCGTGTCGATCATGCAATTCGTTCAAGGTGTCGTGTTCACGGTTGCCGCGGTGTTTTGGCTGCAACGAGGCGGCGGGTTGGCGGGACTGGTGCTTTCGTTTGCTTTCGCCAACGCGATCGCCATGGTCCCCGGGGTCTTTGCGCTGAGGTCAGGTTGGGAAGCTTCATCCGGTGAGTCGTCCGACTTCGATCCGGGTGCGATGTGGCGGCGACTATTGCCGTACGCGGCCGCGATCTGGGCGATGAACTTGATCGGCAACACGTTCGAATTATCCGATCGCTACATGCTGTTGCACCTGACGCCCGGCGGCGAGGGTGTGGGTCAAGCAGCGGTGGGGCAATACCACAGTGGTCGACTTTTCCCGACCTTGCTCATGAGCGTGGCGACGATGCTCGGCGGTATCCTGATGCCCTATCTCACCGCGGACTGGGAGGCGGGTCGCCGCGATGAAGTGCAACTTCAGCTGCGGCGCAGTTTGATGGCGGTCGCCATATTGTTCACGTCGGGCGCGGCGATGACTCAAATTTTTTCGCCATTCATTTTCACGACGCTGCTTCAAGGCCGCTACGACGACGGCCTTGCGGTGATGCCAATGGCGTTCGTGTTCACGATTTGGTCGGCGCTCGTGTTGATTGGCCAAAATTATTTGTGGGTACGTGAGAAGGGGAAAGGGATCGCGGTAGTGATGGGCGTCGGACTGGTGTTCAATCTCGTGCTCAACGCCGTTTTCGTCCCCCGATTCGGACTCGGCGGTGCCGTGATGGCGACCTTGATCGCGAACTTCGTCGTGTTGGTCGGTTTTTGGGTGTGCATGCATCGCTCCGGCTATCGACTCGATCACAGTGTCGTGCTTTGCACGGCACTGCCGGCAACCCTCATCGCGGGGTCCTGGATGGCGATCATCGCCTGTGTCGCCGTAGCGGCCACAAACATCGAGCTCCGCGAATTCGTCACCCGGCGAGTTATCCGCGGGGGACGTTTCGCTAACCCTCGGCTCACGTCTTAGAATCCCCTCAGAAAGTTTCGGGGGGGCAGCGGACTGTCGCTTCGATGCTGTCCGGCTGTTACGCTGGGCAGATGAATTTCCTTTCGCACGCGATCCCGTACTTCGACGATCCGTTGGTGATGGTGGGGACCGCAGTTCCCGATTGGTTGTCGGTGGTGGATCGCAAGGTGCGCGCTCGTCGTCGATTGGCCCAACCGTTCTTGCAAGCCGATGACGGATCGCTGCGGAGTGTGGCCATGGGAATCGTTCATCATCATCGCGACGACGCTTGGTTTCATGGCACGCGGGCATTCGCGGAGACGAATTTGCAATTCGCGATCGAGCTGCGTGACTTGCTGCCCGGCGATGATGGGTTCCGACCGACTTTCGTGGGCCACATTCTCATTGAGATGATTTTGGATCGGTTATGGATCGAGGATAGTGCGGGCTGGGCAGATCGGTACTACGAAGTTTTGGCGTCGGTCAATCCACAACTCGTCGCCGAGTGCGTGGGAAAAATCGTGGGCCGGCCCGTCGATTCGCTCCCCGAAGTGATTCGCCGGTTCATCGAGTCTCGGTTCTTGTACGACTACCTGCAAACCGACACACTCTTGCTTCGATTGAACCAAGTGATGCGGCGGGTCAAGTTGTCGGAATTAAGTCCAGCAGTCGCTGGATGGATACCCCGCGCCGTTGACCTCGTCCAGCGTCGGCGGGCCGAGTTGTTGACACCCCCGGACGCCGCTTCACCATTTCCCGTGTTCGCACAGTAAACGCCCGCCCCCCCTCTCTCTCCCCCCTTTGTTAAGAAAGATCGGTACCCGCGATGAAGTACGGAATGAATTTATTGTTGTGGTCGGGTGAAGTCACCGACGAGCTGCTGCCGGTGTGCGATCACCTGCGGGCGATGGGTTTCGATGGCGTTGAGTTGCCGATGTTCAATCTCGATCTCGACTACGCCAAGCTCGGCAAATCGCTCGACGGCATGGGGCTCGCCCGCACCGCGGTCACGATCCGCACGGAAGAGAACAATCCGATCTCACCAGACGCCGCGATTCGCCAAGCCGGAGTCGAACTGAACAAGAAGACGCTCGATTGCTGTGCCGCCGCAGGCGTCGAAACGTTGGTCGGCCCCTACCACTCGGCGATCGGTTACTTCAGTGGCGCTGGACCGACGAGCGACGAGTGGAAGTGGGGTGTGGATAGCATGCGTCAAACGGCCGAGTACGCGGGCCAGGTCGGCGTCAAACTCGGCGTCGAAGCCCTCAATCGATTCGAGTGCTACTTTTTGAATTGCCATGCGGACTCAGCCCGATTTGTTCGCGAGGTCGACCATCCGGCGTGCGGAATGATGTACGACACGTTCCACAGCAATATTGAAGAAAAGGACGTTGCCGAGGCAGTCCGCGCGGGCGGAGACAAGCTGATCCACATTCATATCAGCGAGAATGATCGCAGCACGCCAGGAATGGGCGGTGTGAATTGGCAGCAAAACTTCGATGCCATCGTGGGCTGTGGCTACGACGGTTGGCTCGTCATTGAAGCCTTCGGCTTGGCGCTGCCGGAGATCGCCGCAGCGACCAAAATCTGGCGCAAGATGTTCAAGGATGAGTTGACCCTGGCGAAGGAAGGATTGACGTTCATGCGCGGCGAAATCATCAAGCGAACCGCACACGGCACCTAGTCCGCCGGGCACCTTCCCCCCAATCTTACGTGAGCCGATGGCGAGAGCCGCGGGTGAGTCCATGAGCGAAA
>JBBSJZ010000395.1:0-6032 GCA_038256795.1 Pirellulales bacterium
TCGAGCAGGTCGGAGCGGCGGGTCATGAAGGCTACGAGAGTTGTTTCTTTCGAGTCCTTGATTGCACGGGTGTCGTCACGATCGCGGACGCTCGGTTGATGGACCCAGCCACGATTTATCCACCCAGTTAAACTTGCTCCTCAAGCGAATTTCTGCCTCTCACGAAAAAAAATCTGAACATGAGCGCCCAAGCACGACTCGCGGAACTCGGCATCGAGCTTCCACCCGCACCCAAGCCCGTCGGTGTCTACAAGCCGATCGTCGTTGTCGGTTCCATGGCTTACCTTTCAGGACACGGCCCGCTGCGGCCCGATAAGTCGCTCGTCATTGGGCGCATCGGCGCCGACATGGACCAACAAGCCGGCTATGCCGCGGCAAGGCTCACCGGACTCGGCATGCTGGCGACCTTGCAAGGACATCTCGGGACACTCGATCGTGTGAAGCGATTGGTCAAATTGCTGGGGCTCGTTCGTTGCACGGACGAATTCACCAACCAACCCGCCGTCATCAATGGATGCAGCGAGTTGTTCCGCGATGTATTCGGTGAAGAGGCGGGCATCGCCGCTCGTAGCGCGTTGGGCTCCAATGCTCTACCCGGCGGTATCGCGGTGGAGATCGAAGCCATCTTTGAAGTCGAGTAGTCCGCCGACTTAATCCGCACGACCGGCACCATCGCACTCACTCCGCCGGGTGTGAGCCATCCGAGCAAATGTGCCGAGTCGATTTAGCATGCAAATGGACGGTGGGAAGATACAATTTGTCGCAGTGGTCGTTCACGATCGCTGGACGACATTCCTACTCGCCGCCACGGTGATGCTTCATGCTGCGACGCCTTCTCAAACATTGTTACCAAGCCACCCGCCGAGCAGGATTGCTTGACGTGGTTCGATTGATGACCTTACCCGGCGACGTGCATCGCAAGAAGTTTGAGGTCGCGGGTTACGATTTTTCGATGCCGACCGACGTCGAGCTGAGACGTGCAATTGACGCGGGTGAAGTATCACCGGCGGTCGGTTTGCCGAGCAAATTGAGGGATGGCAAGCATCGCGTGGTGGTGGCGCGGGCTGGGAATGACCCTGCATCACACGTCGCCGCGTACCTGTGGCTATGCTCGGACCGTGTTGACGCGGATGATAACTTCAGCCGTGCGAGTCACCTTGGCACGTCGCTGCAATTGCCCGCCGGCGGCGCGTTCATTTACAACGCATGGACATCACCGCAGCATCGTGGTCGGTCGCTCATTGCCGCGATGCTCGAGCACGCAGTCACCCAACACGTGCTGGGTGCTCGCGAGTTCATCACCACGATGGATTGGACGAACGAGTCGTCGCGACGAGCATTCGCTAAGTTGGGAATGCAGGATCGCGGATTGATTTGGCGATGCGGACGTGGTTGGTTGCAGTTCACCCTGGTGCCGAGATCGATCGATGTTTCGGAATTGCGACTTGCGGAATCGGCACCGGGGTTGAAGGTCGCGTTCTAAACTATTCACCGCTCACGGTTGCAATCACCATCTCGACGGGAATCCACATCGACGCAATTTCCGACTTAAAAATCGAAAAGTTTGCGGACTCGAGCAACTGTCGGACAAAGATGGGCCGGCAATCCACCAAATTGGGAAAGTGGCGGTGAGCCCATTCGTAGATCTTTTGCGGCGCCAAATCCTCGCCCTCATGAGAGACGCTAACGACACCGAGACGACCGCCTGGGCGGAGCACGCGACGAATCTCGGCGAGCACTTTGGCCAGTTCCGGCGTATCGAACAACTCCAGTGTGAATGACATGAAGACGGCATCATATTCGGCGTCCGCGACCTCCATCTTCATCGCATCGCCGACAATGAACCGGACGCGTGATTGCAACTCCATCGCGTGCACGTTGGCTTCAGCTTGACGGATCATTTTCGGCGACAAGTCCAGCGCATCGACATGCCCGTTGTCGCCAACACTGGTCGCCAACGAAATGGTCGAGTGTCCCGTGCCGCAGCCGATTTCGAGAATCCTTTCGCCAGGCTTCGCAGCCAGTAACTCGAGACCACGCTCCCGCATCGGCTCTTCGGCTCGCTCGCTGAGCAGGTCGTAAACGCCAGAGATTTTGTCGAAGTAAGCGCGCGTGGCCTCGCGGGTCGCCAATACGCGCTGGATGTGGGGCGGTTGGGGGCGGTTCATCGATCGATCGTTCGCGTGAGATGGATTGGCACCTGAGCCGTGCGATGCGGACCCGGTGGTGAGGTGTGATTGCCAATGTACCGATGAGTGCACATTCGCGGACCGGGGCATCCTTGCCACGCCGGCAATGCATTGACGATCGGGCGGGGCAGAAGCCACGCAGTGATTCCCTCACCAGTCAAACACTCGACTCAGAGGTTGTCCTGAGACGTGTAAGCGGAGCGACGTTCGAGGTAATCCGTCATCCGAGTCTCTTCAAACTCGGTACGGCCGTACGGTAATTCCATCAACACATCGCCTGCGGCACCAGAGCGTGCCAAACGATCGGTGAACGATCGACCGCGAATGATACGCTCGTCTTTCGCGAGAGTCTCGTAGAATGCTCGATCAAACTCACTTCGCGGAGCCTCGAAAACGAGTTTAGGATTTGCTGCCGCCAAACGTGCCAATTGCACTGGGCTCAGTCCGCTGTCCTTCAGCTTCAAGATAGACAATTTCTTCAGTTGCTCTGAGGCTAAAGCATCGAGCAATTCATCACTGACGGCGATGTCGGACAGATCGAGATAGTGAAGGAATCCTGATTGGGCGATGTCGAGTAGCGTTTCAGGATGGATACCGACACCCGCGACGCTGAGATGCATGAGCGTTTCGGCGTCGCCGAGTGGTCGCAGGTCATCGGGTGTTAAGTGAGTGTGAGCGATTGACAGCCGCTGGAGGTTTTGCATCTTCGCGAAGAAGCGGATACTTTCGGGGCCGATCTCCGTGGAATCGAGAATGATATCGCGAAGGAACGTCATTGACTCCCACTGCAGAACGATGGCATCGTCGACCGGCATGCCCGGCAAATGAAGTGAGTCCAAACGGTTCAACTTCGCCAGCATGGGCAATGTGTCGCGTGAGACATTGCCACTGCGTAGCAGCAGTTTTTTCAAGTCGGTGCATTCGCTAACACTTGCCAGCACCGTGTCACTCACCCCGGGCCCGCCGGCCTCAAAGACCTGCAAATCTCGGACGCCAGAAATATGAGTGTTCGCGGGTAAATCACTCGTGACGCTAATACCGCGAAGCCGGGGCGCGTTTTCTATCCGCAGCGAGTCGACGTTTCGCGTTAATCGCAATTCACCTTCGAGCACCGGTGCATTGACGATCGTGACGTGATTGGCTTGGAAATAGTTTTGCGAAAAAAAATGGGTCAATTGATACTGGTTGACTAATCGCAATTGATGAAAAGCTGAAGCGTTGATCTGCAATTTTCGCCAACGATTCGAGCCGCCGAGCAGCGTGTCGACCACCGCTTGCCCGGTTCCGGTCTGCACGAGTGTCAAACAATCAAGCTTCTCGATCGCTTGCAAGCCGATCACTTGTTGCGATTCGAGAGTGCATCCGGTCACATCAAGTCGGTTCAATCGGGCGAGTTTTTCCAGCGGTGAAATCTGCACCGAAGACAAATCGAGGTTGAGCAATTCGAGTTGACGCAGTGACTCGATGCGTGAGATTTGGTCAATCAATTTCGTGAAGCGAGCCTCATCGGATTGAAGTTGCGGCGAATCATCCGATGGAACTCGAACTGCGGTTTCCCAGCGATCCAAACTGAGTCGCGTCAGACTCGGTGCATCCTTGATTTCGATTGATTGAATGAATCGTGAGTGCACGCGGATGCTTCCCAAGCTCAAGCACTTCACCAACTTTAGGCGATCAAAGAGCGGCGAGATGTCGGACTCGTAATCACCGGCTTGCTGTTCGTCCACTCCAATGATCGCGATGTGATTCCAACGTGGCAGGTTCTCGGCGGCCAGGCTCACGAGGTTGGTCGTCGACAGTCCCAAGACACTCAACTTGGGCAGATCGGCGAGCGCGAGGTCCAGGTGAAACGGACGTGAAGCGTTCACGGAGAAATATTTCAATTGGGCTGCGTCGGTCAATGCGATCGACAGCTTCACGTGCTCGCCGCGCTGCGAAACCAACGGTTCGCGCGACGATCGAATGACCAGTTCCAAGTTTTCTAGGCTCGTGCCGCTCACGTTGCGGCTGACCCGGGAAACGATTTCTGCGGAATCGACAACACCCAATTCACGCAAGTGAGGCAGCGCGACGATCGCATCCACCACCGCATCACTCGGCTCACACTCTCTAAGACTCAAACTCGTGAGTGACGCACAATGCTTGACGGACGCGGCGCTGAGTGCGGTGAGATCCACTCTCGCCAGAACGAGCAACCGCAGCGATTTTAGGCGGGCGATGGCAGCCATATCAGCGTCATCGAGTCGTCCACCGCTCAATCTCAGAACGCTGAGGCTTGGGAAATTTGACAGATGGGTTAAGTCGACGGAATCGAATTTTCTGAGTTCGGCATTCTGCACGGTTTCCCAAGACCATCGCATGGCTCGGGGCACCCGGTGGGCAAGATTGGAGGGCATCAACACCGTCCGTACGACTTCGGCGCGATCGCCGAGGGCGACGATGGCCTGTTCCTGCTGAGAAAACCGCCAAGCATGCGAAGTCGCGAACACCGCGGCGATCGAGACGGCTGCCGTCGTGGCCACCGCAGTGCCTGGGAATCTCGCCACACTGAACCGACCCGAACGAATGCGTGAGCGTTGATTGAGCCAAACCAAGACGAGTGCGACGATCACCAACAGTGCCGCCGCGTTGCCCGTTGCCGCCAGAAACGAGGTCTCGGTCACGACGGCACCGGAACACTCGCTCGCGGAGTGGAAAGTCCAGGGGAAACCGATCCGCGTCACGGATGCCGCGATCGGTTCATCCAGACGACCGAGATAGGCTTGATCGCTGAGTTCTCCAACCGTGATTGACGTTACGGGAAGATTGAGCAGCACCGCGATGATTGCAACGAGCGCGATCGTGAACACGCTCTGCTGAGCGGGCGAGGGTTGATAGGGACGTTCCAAATCTCAAGTCCGGTGGTTGGGTTGGGTCGGTCACTTTAAAACCCAACCAAGGCCACCGAAGTTTCGTTAGGAATCGGCTATTGCTCGAGGATTTTTTCGCGAAGGCGGGTGAGCAAGGTAATGGCGTTGCCGATTTCGCTGAGTTGGCGCGTCGGGTCTTGGGGGATTTCTCGCTCGATGGTGAGCGGACCGTCATAGCCGATTTCCTTGAGCGTTTGCAAATACAGCTCGATATCCACGTCGCCTTCGCCCAGTGGAACTTCGCGACCCCAGCTCACGCCGGGCTCATCGCTCCAGGTGCCGTCTTTGCAATGGACGCTGCGCACGTGTTGGCCAACTAACTTGAGCGCCTCGATCGGTTGTCCCGTGCCATAGAGAATCATGTTGGCAGGATCGAAATTGATTTTCAAGTTCGATCGATCAACCTTCTCGATGAACTTGAGTAACCCTTCGGCCGACTCTTGGCCCGTTTCCAAGTGCAGGTATTGGCTCGAATTGGCACAGTGGTCACAGAGTTTTCGCGTTACTTCCACGATCCCGCTGTAGTTGGCGGCGCTGGTGTCATGGGGGACAAAACCGAGGTGCAGCGCGACGGTGTCGCAATTGAGCCACTTGGCGAAGTTGGCGATCTCGATCATCTCTTCAAGTCGAGCCTGGCGAGTCGCTTCGGGTACCAACCCGATCGTCCGCTCGACCGTCGGAATATCCGCGTAGCTCTCGCCATCGAAGCCACCGAATACCGCGGTGCAGGTGACTTCCATGGACGCCAGTTGGTCATGCAGGGCACTTGCGGCGGGCTCATTGCGCTGGCCCAGATGCGGAGCGTGCAACTGGATGGTCGGTACCGACAAGCTCGAGATCACATCCCATCCGACGCCGAGGCCGGCATCAATTGAGGCGAAAACACCGAGTGGCCATGATGGCATGTTGCTATTCATTGAAGGGGCTTGGTCAA
>JBBSJZ010000396.1:0-6028 GCA_038256795.1 Pirellulales bacterium
CAAGCCGCTTTCGCCGACAAAATTCGGCTCGGTGCCCAACGTGAAACCGTTGAGGCGTTCGTCGTCGCGTTCATCCTGGCGCTGCTGTTTCGAGCCTTCATCGCTGAAGCCTTCGTGATTCCAACCGGATCGATGGCGCCCACGTTGATGGGTGCCCACAAGGACATCTCGTGTGACCGATGCGGTCACGCGTTCCAATTCGGTGCCAGCCTGGAGAATCGCGGTTCGAGCATGGTGGATACCGTGGTCGCCGGAATTTGTCCCAATTGTCGGCATATCAACCCGCTCGACCTCGCCGGCGATGCCAACGCAGCGACCTTTAGCGGTGATCGCATTTTGGTGAGCAAGTTTGCTTACGCGGTTCATGATCCCGAACGCTGGGACGTGATCGTGTTCAAATTCCCAGGCAACCCGAAACAGAACTACATCAAGCGTTTGGTGGGATTGCCCAACGAGACGCTGACCCTGCGATCCGGTGACGTCTACGCCAAGCAAACGGGCTCCAGCGACACGCCGGTGATCTTGCGCAAGCCCCCCGAAACGCTGCTGGCGATGCGACACACGGTCAACGATACGAAGGATCAATCGCCGGTCTTGATCCAAGCGGGTTATCCGAGCCGCTGGCAACCCTGGGCGGAAAACGCGACCAAACCGCCTGCGGATTCTTGGCAAGTCGACCGTGGCACGGAAGGGCTCGCCGCGAACGTCAAAACGGCGGACCAAAACCAATTTTACTGGCTGCGATACTTTCATCACTGGGCCACGCCGGCCCAGTGGGACCAGGCCGATCAGGGGCTTTCTCTCGCCAAAGTGAATCCGTACGAGAGTCGAGCGATCACGGACTTCTATGAGTACGACTCGTACATTCACGTCGATGCCAATGCAGTCTACGCCGTCAAGCCGAGCAATCGAGGCTTCCTCCGCAGCGATGCGGGGACATTCAACGCTTCCTATCAATCCGGGGCGAGCATCGATCAATTCGATGGCCAGCTTTACTTCGGGAATTCCAATACCGCGATCGATGGTATGCACTGGGTCGGAGATCTCATTTTCGAGGCCGACATTGAAACGACCGCCGCGAGCCGCGAGCTGATGCTCGAGATCGTCGAAGCGGGAATCAAGTATCGTTGCGCCATCGATCTGACGACCGGCAAAGCTAAACTCAAAATCGAGGACGCCGAACCGCGGTCTTTCGATAGCGGCAATGGTGAATTGTCCATGAGTCCTGAAGCCGTCACGCCGGTGCGAGCGGGTGAGCGTTACCGGATTCGGATGAGTAATTGCGATGACCAGATTTTGTTATGGGTTGACGATGACGTGATCGCGTTTGACGGACCCACAACCTTTGATGCCCGCGACTTTCATTCGCTTGCCGATGACCGACCGCGATACTTACCGGGACAGCACCCTCTCGATGCGGCACCGGTCGGGTTGGCCGTGCGCGGTGGCGAATGCAAAGTCCGCCGCTTGCGCGTCGATCGCGATCAGTACTACATCGCGACCAAGAACAGTTATGAAGGTTTACTCGACTACGATTTATCGATGATGCGAAGTTTGTCGTCCACGAATGCATCCGTCGGTGCGATCCAGCAAGTGATGGCGACACCCGATCGATGGGATTCGTTCGTCGGTTGGCAAGCGCGGCGCGAAGTCACGTTCGAGATGCAAGCCGACCAATTCTTTCCGATGGGCGACAACAGCCCCGAAAGCCAAGATGCGAGGTGCTGGGCGGGTACCAAATTGCCTCGCGGTCGCGAAGAGAGCCCCGACCCCGATGCCTACAAGTTTGCGGAAGCGCACTACGTGCCCCGTGATTTACTCGTCGGCAAGGCGCTCCTCGTGTTTTGGCCGCACCCGTGGAATCGTCCGCTGCCGTACACGCCCAACATTTCACGCATGAAGCTGATTCGCTAGTCGAACGACTCACATCACCCGACATCCGACGAATGGAATGGAATCCGATGACAGAATCTTTGGCCGCCCAGCCTGAAGCGGGTGCACATGGCTCACTCGCTGGATCGCACGACGAGCCGATTTTGCAAGCGATCGATTTGCAAAAGACCTATGGTCGTCGACGTGTCGTCGATGGAGTCAACCTGCACGTCAATCATGGCGAAATCGTCGGCTTGCTGGGGCCGAACGGCGCCGGTAAGAGCACCAGTTTTCGCATGATTTGCGGCATGGTCGAGCCCGATCGCGGACGTGTTTACCTGAGCGGCCAAGACGTCACGGATTGGCCGATGTTCCGCCGCGCCCGCGACGGCCAAATGGGTTATCTGCCGCAAGAACCGAGCGTGTTCAAGAAACTGACCGTCGAGCAAAATATCTCGGCCCTGTTGGAACTGCTCGGCGCCGATCGCGCCACGCGAAAGGCTCGCACCCAGCAATTGCTCGAAGAGTTCAACATCACGCACATTCGCAAAAGCCGCGCGGCGGGACTCAGCGGTGGTGAGCGGCGGCGATTGGAAATCGCACGGTGTCTCGTGTCCGACCCGCGGATCGTGATGCTCGATGAACCGTTCGCGGGTATCGATCCCGTCACCGTGCAATCGATCCAGGGCGTCATTCGCCAGTTGCGAGATTCGGGCATCAGCGTGCTGATCACCGACCACGCCGCCCGCGAGATCCTCGGCACCGTCGATCGATGCTATGTCATTTACCAAGGCACCGTGCTCATCGACGGATCGCCGGAAGAAGTGAAACAGCACCCCAAGGTGCGAGAAGAATACCTCGGTGACCTCGACGCCGCGGCCGGTGGTCCTTCACGGTCTCCAAATTCCCCAGCAACAGTGGCCACCGTCCCTCGCCCTCACTTTCGACCGCGCGTCGACGAGGGCGTCGCGATCAACGACAGCAAGCGGAGCGTTGCGGATGTCTAACACCGCCCGCTTCGCCTCCGAATGACCCGTTCCGTGCAGCGGTGGAGCAACCCGCAGAGCCAACCGTCGCTGACGAATCCGAACTGCAACACGAAATGCGGAACGGGCTCTTGCCCATGGATCTGCTTAGCGGATGCAGCGATACACGAATGCGGGCGGCAAGTTGCGCCAGACGGTGCGACTTTTTTCGACCACGGTGAAGTGTTGTTGCAGGTGTCTCGCGAACCTTCGTCCGGCTGGCAGGGCGAGTCCTTGAAGGTACGCGAATGTTGCGAATTGCCCTCCGGGTTTGAGCACGCGGAACATTTCATCCATGATCTGTTGTTGCAGCGAGTCGCTGAAGCTCGCCCACGGTAAGCCACAGACGATCGCATCGACTTGGCTCAGCCCACGTGCGTGGCAGAGTTTTTCGACGTTCGTGACGCTATCCTCAACAATGTCCGCGCCTGGGCATTGCACCCGCGCGGTCGCGGCAAGTTCGGGGCTGCGCTCGATCGCAAAAAACTTCGTGCCTGGTTCCATACACTGCATGATCCCGGCGGTGAAGACGCCGGTGCCCGGTCCATATTCGACGACGCCGCGCGTCGTTGGCCAATCAATCCCGTCGACCATCATCTTGACCAATCCAGGACTACTCGGTGCGATCGCACCCACCTGGGTCGGGTGCAACAGAAACGTCTTGAGAAAAATAAATTGCTCTCGCATCAGAGGTGTGTTTTCTTCAATCGGGGAACTGGGAAACGGGGGCTGGGTCATTCGTGAGCACCCATGCCCTCGTAGTTTAACCGCGTGGGCGTCGCCCCGCCGAGTGGCGGAAGTGACGAAGCCCAATGGACGCGGGCCAGAGAATGCACGGCCCGATGGGCACGTGGTTCAACGATTTAGGTGTGAGGCGAGCGGCAGCTATTTTCCTACCCCTCACCCTGCCCTCTCCCCCCAACGAAGCGTCGAGTGAGAGGGTGCAAATGAAACTGCCGCTCGCCTAAAGACTCGTGCTGGCGATCCCTTTGCTAGAATGGAGACTCGCGAGATGCGGCAACGTCGATCGGCCGCCGTGAACTTTTCCCTCCAAGCGTGAGAATCCTGATGCGTCGAGCTGTTTTGAGTGGTATCTTGATGGGCTGGCTGGTCGCCGTCGCGTTGGCATCGCACGTCCGAGCCGAGAATTGGTCGCACTGGCGAGGCCCCGACGGAAACGGTGCGACGACCGCTGGAAATCCGCCGACGGAGTGGTCGGACACCAAAAACGTGAAGTGGAAAGTCGCCATTCCGGGGAACAGCTCCGGTTCGCCGGTGATTTGGAACGAACGCGTGTTCGTCGTCAGCGGCGTCCCGAGTGCTGGTGGGGGCATTGGGACTGAAAACCGAGGCGCGCTCAAGTCGCTCGACTTCACGGTGTTCTGTTTCAATCGTGCCGATGGCAAGCTGCTTTGGAAACAAGTGGCAACGACAGCGACGCCGCATCAAGCGACTCACGAGACCAATGGCTTCGCATCGGCTTCGCCGTGTACCGATGGTGAGCATGTTTACGCCCACTTCGGTTCTCGCGGGCTGTACTGCTACACGATGGATGGCCAATTCGTTTGGCGTCGCACCGACTTTGGTCCGATGGACACACGCAATGATTTCGGTGAAGGCAGCTCGCCGACTCTCGCTGGGAATTTGATCCTGGTGCCGTGGGACCATGAAGGCCCATCCTACCTCTATGCACTGGACAAGACGACGGGAAAAACCGTTTGGCAAACACCACGTGACGAGCCCACGTGCTGGTCCACACCGCTCGTGATCGAGACCGATGGAAAACAACAAGTCGTGATGAACGGCCAAACGTGCGCGCGCGGTTACGACTTGGTGACCGGCGAGGAACTTTGGCGATGCGGCGGACAAACCGAGCGTCCGGTTGCGTCAGCCGTGTTCGATGGGTCGCGTGTGATTGTCACGAGCGGATTCCGCGGCGCTTACATGGGCGCGTTCCTGCCCCAGGGACGCGGCAATCTCGAGGGAACTCGATACGTTGAATGGTCGCTCGATCGTGATACACCCGACATCGCCTCGCCCCTGCTCTCAGGCGGTCGAGTTTACTTTCACAAGGGCAAGGCTGGACAATTGACCTGCGTTGATGCAGCGACGGGAAAACCACACTATGCCGCCGAGCGGATCGAGGGTGTTTCGAGCACCTATGCGTCGCCAATCGCCGCCGGGGGACACGTCTACCTAACCGGCCGCAGCGGCACGACGACCGTCATCAAGGACTCGCCGACACTCCAGATCGTCGCGATCAATTCCGTGGGCGAGACCGTCGATGCGACACCGGCGGCGGTGGACGACGAATTATTCATCCGTGGTGACAAGCATCTATTCTGCATCGTCTCGGGTGACTGATGCATCATCACCACCGCAGAGTTGTTTCACACGATCGATCCATCGTGCCGCGATCTGGTCAGCCCGTTCGACTTCGCTCAATGCGATGGATTGACCGTCGGTCGCGAGTCGTTCGAGGTGGCTGACCAGTGCGATGTCGTCCTCTTCGGCAACGTGTTTCAAGCAGGATTTGAGGGTATGTGCAGCACGCGAGGCGGATCTCGAGTCGGCCATGGTGACGGCTTCCCGAAGTCGCACCATGAGCTGTGGCACTTCTTCCACGAACGCTTCACAAACCGCTCGGATCGACTCAGGGTCATCGCCCGCCAGTTCGCTTAGCCGTCGGTACCAGGCGGGTTGCCCGGAGTCGTGCTGGACGGCATGATTCGTCGCTGCAGTGAGCGCTCCGTCGACGTCCACAAATTCGGCGATGGTATGCAGTAGTTTGGATCGATCGATGGGTTTGGTGAGGAAACCCACCATCCCAGCATCGAAGCACTGCTGGCGATGCTCGTCGGTGACGTGCGCCGTCAGCGCGATCACCGGTGGTGAGGATTTCCCGAGCTCATCGTTGTGGGCCTGGATCGCCCGCGTGGCATCGGTGCCATCCATCATCGGCATCTGCAAATCCATCAGGATGCAATCGTAGTGCGAGCGGCTTGCCTTGTCGCAAGCTTCATAACCGTCGCAGGCGAGATCCACTTGAAAACCCGCTGCGATGAGTTGGTCATGCAGCAGTACACGGTTCACCTCACTATCGTCGACGACGAGAATTCGCTGGCCAGCGG
>JBBSJZ010000397.1:0-6011 GCA_038256795.1 Pirellulales bacterium
GGGGGGCAACCCATCACGATCGTCGTCACCGCCGGACCGTGCGACTCACCCGCACCTGCCACAGCAAAAAGTGGCCCACCTAGAATTTCCATCAAGTCCCATCCGAGCACGAACACGAAACAAAGCGTGCGGCCATCATAACCGCCGACGTTTTTTTCCAGTAGGCTGTAAGAACGCAACCCATCGGCGAACGTGTCAACATCGAGAGGAGTCCTTTCCAGTGAATGTGAGTGGCCGAAAAATCCTTAAGTGGGTTCAGTTCAATGCTGGGTGCTGGGTTGCTGCCGCGATCATCATCAACTCGCTCGCGGGATCACGCGTCGCCGCGGAGGATGATTCCACTTCGGCAATGAAGCTCGTATGGCAAGACGAATTCGACGGCGACTCGCTCGACTACACGCGCTGGGGCATCGAAGAAAACGCGTTTGGCGGCGGTAACCAGGAACTGCAGATCTACACCGATCGATCGGAAAACGTTCGGGTCGAGAACGGGCACTTGGTCATCGAAGCTCGCCAAGACAAGGCCAGCATCGCTGGAACGCAGCGGGACTATTCGTCGGGCCGAGTCCGCACCAAGAACCGTGGCGATTGGAAGTACGGTCGCATCGAAGTCCGCGCCAAACTTCCCCGGGGCGCAGGCGTCTGGCCAGCGATTTGGATGCTGCCGACAAAGTCGCCCTACGGAACTTGGGCTTCGAGCGGCGAAATCGATATCATGGAAATGCGAGGCCAAGAGCCGAACCTGGTCTTGGGAACTCTGCATTACGGTGGCACTTGGCCCAACAATCAATTCACCGGCGGTGAATATCGATTGCTTCAAGGCACCTTTGCCGACGATTTCCACACGTTCGCCATTGGCTGGAAGCCCGGGCAAATCGATTGGTATGTTGACGAAAAAATGGTTCAGACTCAAACCGCGTGGACATCGACGGGTGGGCTGTTTCCGGCGCCGTTTGATCAAGAATTTCATTTGATCCTCAATGTCGCCGTCGGTGGTGAATTCCTCGGGCCACCCAATGATTCGACATCATTCCCCCAGTCAATGCTCATCGACTACGTTCGCGTTTATCAATGACTTCACCGCACGACTCGAGATTGAGATGATCACCCAGCTAATAACTCCACGACTCCTCGTCGATGGCACATTAATGTTGATCCTCTTCGGTTGTCTCTTCTCATCGACTTGCTTCGCCCAAGCACCACTCGACGGCGAGGCAGCTCGGCCGACGAATCGGCTCGCCAGCGAGTCGAGCCCTTATCTGCTCCAGCACGCCCACAATCCGGTCGATTGGTACCCGTGGGGCGACGAAGCGTTTGAGCGTGCTCGACGTGAGAACAAGATGATCTTCTTGTCGGTCGGCTACGCGGCCTGTCATTGGTGCCACGTCATGGAACGCGAGTCGTTCGTCGATGCCGAGATCGCAAAGGTGATGAACGATCGCTTCGTGTGCATCAAGGTCGATCGCGAAGAACGGCCCGACGTCGACCAGATCTACATGCTGGCGGTGCAATTGGTAACCGGTAACGGCGGTTGGCCGATGTCCGTATTCCTGACACCCGACTCAAAACCGTTTTGGGGTGGCACTTACTTCCCCGCTCGCGATGGTGACCGTGGTAACTCGACCGGGTTCCTTTCGGTGATGAATCAAATCGATCAAGCCTGGAAGACGCAACCCGATGCCGTTCGCGCCCAGGCTCAAAGTGTGACCATGGCGATCGACGAGCAACAACAGCTCGCCGGGCGAGAATCGGCGACGGATGGGCTTCCGGCGAAGTCGGTACTGCCCACGGAAGTCGACATTCGCCGCGTCGCGACGGCGCTCGTGGATGATTTCGATCTCGAGTTCGGGGGCTTCGGGAACGAGGCCGACAACCCCCATCAGCCGAAGTTCCCCGAGGCTTCAAAACTCGTCTTCTTGCTCGATCGGGCACAGCGTGAATCGGTGAGCAAGGAAGATCGCGAGCGAGCGCTGGACATGTTGACGAAGACGCTCGACGGCATGATCAGCGGCGCGATGTGGGACCACCTCGGTGGTGGCTTCCATCGCTACAGCGTCGATCGCCGCTGGCAGATCCCACACTTCGAGAAAATGCTCTACGACAATGGGCAATTGGCCAGTGTGTTCGCCGCAGCCTACGCGTTGACGGGACGCGACGAGTACCGGATCGTTTGCGAGCGAACCTGTGACTCGGTGCTGCGTGACTTGCTCGCGCCGCCATCCGGCGACCAACCCGGTCGAGCTTTCTACAGCTCGCTCGATGCCGATAGTGAGGGCGAAGAAGGAGCCTACTATCGTTGGACCTCGTCACAATTGTCGGAGCTCGCGAAAACGATCGACGGCTTCGATCGACTCGCCGATGTCTATCGCCTCGTCGGCGAGCCCAACTTTGATGAAGAATTCTTTGTTCCAGATCCCGGTCGCACGCTCACCGCGATCGCCACCGATCGAAGCGTCTCGGTGCGCGCGTTGGATGAGCAACTGGCGACCGCGAGAAACTCGCTTTGGCAAGTTCGCCAGCAGCGTGATGCACCAGCGACGGATACGAAAATACTGACGGCTTGGAACGGGTTGATGATCACCGGATTGGCGGACGCCGGACGGATACTCGGGCGAGATGACTACGTCGCCGCAGCGAGTTCCGCGGCCGTATTCTTGCTCCGCGAGATGCCCGATGAGCGGGGACGGCTGCGGCGCAGCTACGCTGACACAGCCGCCAAACTCAATGCTTATCTCGATGACTACGCGATGCTCGTCGGCGGCTTACTCGCGCTGCATCGAGCCACCGACGATGCGGAGTGGTTGGATCACGCCCAGCGACTCACCGCCGTGCAGCTGCAGCACTACTGGGATGATGAAGCCGGTGGTTCGTATTTCACCTCCGACGATCATCCGTCGCTGATCGTACGGATGAAGGATCCGCTGGATGGCGCCGTTCCGTCGGGTAACAGCATCACGGCGGAGAACCTCGCGTACTTGGCTAGCGTCACCGGCGACGCGATCTACGCGGACCGATTGACGCAAACGCTGGCTTCAACCGTGCCGATGTTCCGACGCGCGCCGGCCGCCGTTTCACGCATCGCCGTGGTCGCTGCGAGTCGGCTCGATCACGTTGACTGACCGCGTTTGCTCGCGAAGTTGACGAATCGATCGAGCCATCTTGCGATAGCGAGCGATACCGACCGCGCCTGAGACGAAACCCAACGGGAGACAGGCAACGCCGATCCAGGCGAACCAAGCCACATGGGCAAAGTGCATGATCGAAACACCGGCAATCGCCAACGAAACCGCAGAACGAAGATACGCGAGCAATGTTCGCTCGTTGGCGAGTGCCGTTCGATCCACCGCCAACTCGTCTCGCAAGATCAACGTTTCGCTTTTGAAGCGTGAGTAGGGCGATTCAGTCATCGGAGTCCGGTGGTGATAGAGACTGGCAAGAAAATGCGTTGCGACGTCAAGAAATTGGCTGCTGGGGAAACTGAACTTACCCGACCAGCCGCGTGATTGCGAAAAGCAAAATTTTGTGAGACGTTAAAGACCCTGCCGGTTTCCGTTTTCGCAGCCTCCTCGATGAGCTTTTTCAATCGTGAATGTTTCTGAGTTTCTCGAACGTCATTTTCTGCACTTCAATGCGCGCGAGACGCTCGCCGCCGCGCGCGCCTACAAGGACTTCGTCTCCGCCGAGAACAAGGGCCAAATGATGGTCACGCTTGCAGGCGCGATGAGTACCGCGGAGCTCGGAATATCACTCGCGGAAATGATCCGCCAGGGCAAGGTTCACGCGATCACTTGCACGGCGGCGAACTTGGAGGAGGACATGTTCAATCTCGTCGCCCACAACGAATATCGGATCATCGAGGACTGGCGAGCCCTCTCGGCGGACGACGAAGTGAAGTTGCGAGAGCAAGGATTCAATCGCGTCACCGACACCTGCATCCCCGAGACCGTGATGCGGCACCTCGAGCGACGACTAACCCGGCGCTGGGCTGAGGTCGCGTTATCCGGCAAGTCGATGATGCCGGCCGAGTTCATGTTCGAGCTGCTCGACGATGAAGAACTGAAACAGCACTACCAAATTCCCCGCGAGAATAGCTGGCTCGCCGCGGCCAAGGATGCCGGGATTCCGGTGATTGTGCCCGGCTTCGAGGACTCCACGCTCGGCAACATTTATGCCTCACGCGTCTATGACGGAACCGTCGCCAACCATTCGGCAGTGAGCACCGGCACGGCTCAAATGGAGTACTTGATCCGTTGGTACCAGCAAGCATCGAAAAACGGCCCGATCGGATTCTTCCAAATCGGTGGCGGCATCGCCGGCGACTTCCCGATTTGCGTCGTCCCAGCCTTGATCCAAGATTTGCAATTGGATATGCCGTTTTGGGCGTATTTTTGTCAAATCAGTGACGCGGTGACGAGCTACGGCGGCTACAGCGGTGCGGTGCCGAATGAAAAAATCACCTGGGCAAAGCTGAATGCTCAAACGCCCAAGTTCATGATCCAAAGCGACGCCACCATCGTCGCGCCGCTCGTGTTCGCTTACGTCTTGGGCTGGTGAGGCGAGCGCCCTCTTCACGGCTACCCGCCCCTTCCACTCGTCCGCTGGCCTCAACGCGAAGTTCAACCGCCAGCGATGGCGGCGGCGAGTTGCTCGTAGGTCCGCTGGTTGTCGATCTTGTTACCTCGATTGTCCAGCGCGATCTGGTACAAATGCTGGCCCACGGGCGTCGGATAATTGCCGGTCACGCAGGCGCGGCACAAGTGATCCGGCGGCAAACCGATCGCGCGGGCGATGGCGTCGACGGGCAAATAACGCAGCGAGTCTGCACCGAGATCATCCGCCAATCGTTGCTGGGCCGAATCGGTCAACTCGCCCGTGGTGGAAAAGTACTTGGGCGCAATGAGCTGGTCGATCGTGCTCATGTCGATCCCGTAAAAGCAAGGCGCGATGATCGGCGGACAGGCCACGCGGACGTGGATTTCTTTGGCACCCCCGACGTCGCGGATCCGATCCAGCAGCACGTTCATCGTCGTCGAGCGGACGATCGAGTCCTCCACCAAAATGACGCGTTTTCCCTGCAGCACCTCGCGAAGCGGTGTGTACTTGGCCGCGGCTTTGGCTTTGCGTGCTCGGCCACCCTCGATGAATGTTCGGCCCGCATAGCGATTGCGGATCAAACCTTCGCGGCAGGGAATCGATAACTCGAACGCCATCGCGTCTGCCGCCGCTTTGCTCGTATCGGGCACCGGAACGATGATCGTATCCGATGAATCCAGTTGAAGGCGTCCGAACTCTCGCTCGGCTCGCGCGAGCTCTTCGCCGAGTTTGGTGCGGCTCAAGTACACGCTGCGGTCATCCAGCGTGCTGGCAACGTTGGCAAAGTAAATCCACTCAAAGAAGCAATGCTTGGGCGCTTGCTTCTCCGCAAACCGTTCGAGCCGGAAACCGGTCTCCGGATCGATGATGATCGCGCAACCAGGCTCGAGCGACTTGATTTGCTCGGACTCGAAGCCGAGATTGAGCAGTGCAACACTCTCACTCGCTGCGGCAAACAAAGGGCCTTCGTGGACATAGCACATCGGCTTGATACCAAGCGGATCGCGGGCCACGATCATCTCGCCCTCCGCCGTGAGTAACGCCAAGCTGTAGGCGCCGTCGAACTGGGAAGTCGCCTGGCGAAGCACTTCGACCCAACTCACTCGCTCGGGCGATTGGCTCAGAATGCGACCGAATTCGTGCAAGATGATTTCAGTATCGGTGTCCAGCGAGAGGTGGTGATCACCATCGGCAAGCAATCGTTCTTTGAGTAGGCCGTAGTTGGACAGTTGGCCGTTGAAACAAAAACTGAACCATTTGCGTTTGTGGATGTGGCGGCGCTCAAACGGTTGAGCGTAGTTGCGGTCATCCTGGCCGCAAGTCGCATAGCGAACGTGCCCGATCGCCGCCCGGCCGGCGAGGTGCTTCATCAACGCATCCGCCTTGGCGCGGTGGCTGAGCCGAAAGACTTCGGTGAC